>JBAUUA010000064.1:0-3496 GCA_049582465.1 Bradyrhizobium sp.
CGCTTGCAAAGCCAACAGACCGGTGAGCGGACGGGGTCAAGGCCGTCAGCCGCCGAAGGCGGGGGCGCGCGCGCCAGCCTTGAGCCCGGTCGATCTCCGGTCTACTTCCACCACAGTTGCTCTGATCTCTTAGGGCGGAACGAGCAGGCCAAACCTCGCACGAAACGAGCAGCGAGATCGCGAAGCCATGTCCGTAAGCGGCTCGGCAAAGTCGCGATCCCAAGGAAATTCCGCGCTCCGATTGCTGCGTCGCAGCGCCCTGTTCACGCCTCCCAAAGCATGAATTGACTTGGCGGTTTCCGGTGTGACTATGGCGCTACCTTGAGTCCGGTGGCGACCGGCCTCAACAACAAAGCTTCGGAGGAAGCGCGATGCTCGACAGACGAGAGATGATGAAGCGTGCCGCAATGGCGGCGCTTGCGACGGGGTTCGGTTCAGTCAGGGCGTTCGCGCTCGATGCCGTGACGTTGCCGATCGGCAATGGCGACCGGCCGCTGGTAAAATATCCGCAGAAACGCCCGATGATCGGCCTGACCCAGCGGCCGCCGCAGTTGGAGACGCCGTTTTCGATCTTCAACGCGGGCCCGATCACGCCGAACAATGCTTTCTTCGTCCGCTATCATCTGGCGGGTGTCCCGCTCGATATCGATCCGGACAAGTTCACCCTCGAGATCAAGGGCGAGGTCGACCATCCGCTCAAGCTTTCATTGAAGGACATCCGCAAGCTGCCCGCGGTCGAACTCACCGCCGTCAACCAATGCTCGGGCAACAGCCGCGGCTTTTTCGATCCGCGCGTGGCGGGCGGCCAGTTGGGCAATGGCGCGATGGGCAACGCGCGTTGGCACGGGGTCCCGCTGAAAACCGTGCTCGACAAGGCCGGCGTACAGCAGGGCGCCAGGCAGATCACGCTGAACGGCATGGATGGGCCCGTCAGCGACAAGACGCCGGATTTCGTCAAGGCGCTCGACATCGACCACGCCCGCGACGGCGAGGTGATGCTGGCCTATGGCATGAACGGCGAGGACCTGCCCTATCTCAACGGCTTCCCGCTGCGCCTGATCGTGCCGGGCTTTTACGGCACCTACTGGGTCAAGCACCTCAACGAAATCACCGTGATCGACAACGTATTCGACGGCTTCTGGATGAAATCAGCCTACCGGATCCCCGATAAGCCATGCGCCTGCGTCGATCCCGGCACCGCGCCGAAGGCGACGATCCCGATCAACCGCTTCGACGTGCGCTCGTTCATCACCAGCGTGGCCGATGGTGCGAAACTGAAATCCGGCAGAACGACGCTCAAGGGCATCGCGTTTGACGGCGGCAAGGGCATCAAGGAGGTTGCGGTCTCTGCCGATGGCGGCAAGACCTGGATGCAGGCGAAGCTCGGCAGGGATCTCGGGAAATATTCGTTCCGGGAATGGAAGCTGCCGATCAAACTCGCGGCCGGCAGCCACGACCTGCAGGTTCGCGCCACCAACAATGCCGGCGACACCCAGCCGAGCGACCCCAGATGGAATCCGGCCGGCTATATGCGCAACGTGGTCGAAACCGTTCGCGTCACCGCGGCGTGAGGAGAATTGACATGAACCGCCGCCCTCTTCTTGCGCCGCTCCTCGCCGTCACCGCCATCGCGGGCTTAAGTCTCGTCTCGGTCTCCGCGGCGCCGGTCAACTACAAGCTTCCCGGGGAAACCGCCGCGTTCAAGCCCGGCCCCAACCTCGACGTGGTGCAGAACAACTGCACCGCCTGCCACTCGGCCGACTATATCAACACGCAGCCGCGCGGCCCCAAATTCAAGAAGGATTTCTGGCAGGCCGAAGTGACCAAGATGGTCAAGGTCTACGGCGCACCGATCGACGAGGCGGACGTTCCCAAGATCGTCGAATATCTTACAGCGACCTATTAAGGACATCTTCCACGTCCGTGGCCTCATCCTTCGAGACGCGCAAAAGCGGCTCCTCAGGATGAGGTCCTCGACCCTCATGGTGAGGAGCGATCACGCAAAGTCCATTGGGATCGCGAGCCTGTCTGCACTAGGATTCCGGACCGATCGAATCGCCGATTCCGATCCCGCCTCCGGAAACGCACAGCACGAAACCGCCTTCATGGATATCAAAGCGATTGTCGCGGCGCATGGGCGCGACGCCAGGATCGACCTGTTTCGCGGCATCGCCAACTGGTTCATCTTCCTGGACCACATTCCCGACAATGTCGTGAACTGGATCACGATCCGGAACTACGGGTTCTCCGGCGCCGCCGACATGTTCATCTTCATTTCGGGTTATGCGGCAGCGATCGTCTACGCCAAGATGACGCTGGAACGCGGCTTCGTCGTCGGCGCCAGCCGGATCTTCAAGCGCGCGTGGCAACTCTAGGCCGCCTATGTCGTTTTGTTCGTGATCTACCTCGTGACCATCACGGACGTGGCGGCTCGATTTTCCGCGACCGACCTGATTTACGAATTCAATATCGCGGGCCTCGTCGATCATCCGATGCGGACGTTGATCTACGGGCTGCTGCTGGAATCAAGGCCGCTCAATCTCGACATTCTGCAGCTCTATATCGTGCTGGTGGCGTTTTTTCCGCTCGCGCTGTGGCTGATGCTGCGCAAGCCGGACCTCGCGCTGGCGGGATCGGCCGCGCTCTACTTCGCCGCCCGCGCGTTCGATTGGAACGTGCGATCCCTCCCCGATGGCAACTGGTATTTCAACCCGTTTTGCTGGCAGCTGCTGTTTGTGCTGGGCGCCTGGTTCGCGCTCGGCGGATTGCAAAAATGCCGCTCGTTTCTGAAGTCATCGATCGTGTTCGATCTCGCGGTCGCCTATCTCTTGTTTGCTCTCGTGATGACGATGGCAGGACGTTTTCCGGAACTCGGAGAAATGCTCCCGGCCCGCCTGGTCGACGCCTTCAACCCCAACGACAGGGAAAACCTCGCGCCGTATCGCATACTGCATTTGCTCGCCGCCACCCTGGTTGTGACGCGATTCGTGGCGAAGGACTGGCCCGGACTGCAATGGCGGATCTTCCGACCGCTGATCATATGCGGCCAGCAGTCGCTCGCCGTTTTCTGCCTCGGCGTCTTCCTCTCCTTTGCCGCTCACTTCGCGCTGCTCCTGAGCTGGGGCTCGCTGCTGGCGCAGTTTCTCGTCAGCGCGGCCGGCCTCGCCATCATGACGCTTGCCGCCTACTACATCTCCTGGTCCAGGCGGCAGGACGATCCGTCGGAAATCCGCCGCCGCATGGCATCGATCGATGCCCATTTCTGAGTTCGGGAGGTGCGAAATTCGGTTCCGGACTGAACCCGGACACCCGCATCAGGCGAGCTACCGGTCGCCTGCACTCAAATTGGTAAAATTGGAACGATCGGTGCTTTTTCGGAGAATTTAAGCGTAAAATGATCGAAAAACCGGCAAAAGCTGCAAATGCGCCGCCATAATGATCGTTTTCCGCCGAAATCCTCCTGTCGTTTAAGCTATCAAGAGTGCCACATAACGCG
>JBAUUA010000065.1:0-3487 GCA_049582465.1 Bradyrhizobium sp.
TCGAGCAGCGCGCACAGCGCGCCGAGATAGATGATGTTCTTGAACAGCTGGCGCTGGCGCGGATCGGTGTAGGTCGAATTGGTGATCGCGGTCAGCGGGACGCCGATCACGGTGATGTCGGCGCGGAATTTCGACGACGGCATCGGCTTGGTGGAGTCGTAGAACAGATAGCCGCCGGGCTCGATCGAGGCGATGTCCTTGTCCCAGGTCTGCGGGTTCATCGCCACCATCATGTCGACGCCGCCGCGCGCGCCGAGATGGCCTTCTTCGGTCACCCGCACCTCGTACCAGGTCGGCAGGCCCTGGATGTTGGAGGGGAAGATGTTGCGCGGGCTGACCGGCACGCCGTGGCGCAGGATCGAACGGGCGAACATTTCGTTGGCGCTCGCCGAACCCGAGCCGTTGACGTTGGCGAAGCGGACGACGAAGTCGTTTACGCTGCTGATCGGCTTTTGGACGGGCATGATGTACCTGCGTGGGTCATATCGATGAGGTATTTCTGCATGTCCCAGGCACCGGTGGGACAGCGTTCGGCGCACAGGCCGCAATGCAGGCAGACGTCTTCGTCCTTCACCATCACGCGCCCGGTTTTCAGTCCGTCGGCGACATAGAGATCCTGGTCGAGATGCGGCGAGGGCGCTTTCAGCCGTGCCCGCAGATCGGCCTCCTCGCCATTCTCCGTGAAGGTGATGCAGTCCATCGGGCAGATATCGACGCAGGCGTCGCACTCGATGCACAAAGGCGCGGTGAACACCGTCTGGATATCGCAGTTCAGGCAGCGCTTCGCCTCGCTGAGCGCAAGCTTGACGTCGTAGCCGAGTTCGACCTCGGCGCGGATGTCCTTCAGCGCCACGACCTTGTCGCGATGCGGCACCTTGTAGCGCTTGTCCGCGGAGACGTCGTTGTCGTAGCTCCACTCGTGGATGCCCATCTTCTGCGAAGAGACATGCACTTCGGGAAGCGGACGCTCGGTGATGTCCTCGCCGGAGCAGAGCTTGTGGATCGACAATGCTGCGTCATGGCCGTGCGCCACCGCCCAGATAATGTTCTTCGGCCCGAACGCGGCGTCGCCGCCGAAGAACACTTTCGGGTTGGTCGACCCCATGGTTTTGGCGTCGACCTTGGGCATGTTCCACTTGTCGAATTCGACGCCGCAATCGCGCTCGATCCAGGGAAAGGCGTTTTCCTGGCCGACCGCGACCAGCACGTCGTCGCAGGCAATGGTCTGGTCGGGGTCGCCGGTCGGCACCAGATTGCGCCGGCCCTTGGCGTCATACTCGGCCTTGACCTTCTGGAAGGTGACGCCGGCGAGCTTGCCGTTGTTGTGAACGAACGCGGTCGGCACCATGAAATTGAGGATCGGGATGTCCTCGTGGATGGCGTCCTCTTTCTCCCAGGGGCTCGCCTTCATCTCCTCGAAGCCGGAACGCACGATCACCTTGACGTCCTCGCCGCCGAGCCGGCGCGCGGTGCGGCAGCAATCCATCGCGGTGTTGCCGCCGCCGAGCACGATCACGCGCTTGCCGATCTTGTCGACGTGGCCGAACGACACGCTGGAGAGCCAGTCGATGCCGATGTGGATGTTGCCGGCGGCTTCCTTGCGGCCGGGAATGTCGAGCTCGCGGCCGCGCGGCGCGCCGGAGCCGACGAAGACCGCGTCGTAGTTCTCGGCGAGCAGCTTCTTCAGGCTGTCGATGCGCTGGCCGGCCTTGAACTCGATGCCGAGGTTGAGGATGTAATCGGTTTCCTCGTCGATCACCGAATCCGGCAGCCGGAATTTCGGAATCTGGCTGCGCATCATGCCGCCGGCCTTGGCGTCGGCATCGAACACGGTGCAGTGATAGCCGAGCGGCGCGAGGTCGCGCGCCACGGTGAGGGAGGCGGGGCCGCCGCCGACGATCGCGATGCGCTTGCCGTTCTTCGCCGACGGGCGCGGCATGCGGCCCTTGACGTCGTCCTTGAAGTCGGCAGCGACGCGTTTCAGCCGGCAGATCGCGACCGGCGTTTCCTCGACGCGGCCGCGGCGGCATGCGGGCTCGCACGGGCGATCGCAGGTGCGTCCGAGAATTCCCGGAAACACGTTCGATCTCCAATTGATCATGTAGGCGTCGCTGTAGCGGCCCTCGGCGATCAGGCGGATGTATTCAGGGACGGGTGTGTGCGCGGGACAGGCCCATTGGCAGTCGACGACTTTGTGGAAGTAATCGGGTGCCGCGATATCAGTCGGTTTCATTCCCACCTTGCCCGCGCGACGACAAGAAAGCGCGCGGTCCTTATCTTCTGTTGTGAACGCTCATCGCGGCGTTCTTGTGGTTTACCAGACATATCATTGGCTTAATGAATCAAGCCATTCAATATCATCGGCGGTACACTGAAAAGCCATTTTTGCTTAACCGCCATTCGTTATTGGTCTGGCCCCCCAGCCTTAATGCCGCGCCGATGCATGTGGCACTGCAACATATGCCGTGATGCGGGCATCGTGCATTGATTTAAGACAATCGGATGTCCGATCGCGCGAGATCCCACATCAGCTGATAGCTGCCCGACGATATCCTTATTCCGCCTTCGAGTACGCCCGATGCCGTGAAATGCGCGGCCATCGCGTCGGAGACCGCGTTCACGTTCGTGGCATCGATGAGGACGAACCAGTCGCCGGCGCCCGGGTCGGAGACCGGAGGATCTTCGGTGAGCGGCTTTGACAGCGCCGGATCGCTCTCGATCAGATGCATCGCGATGATGCCGTCGAGTTTTTCGGGATCGAGCCGCTCGCGAAGCGTGGCGCGTAACCCGTCGTGGCTTCCCGGGGCGGGACGAAGGCGGATAATGCCGAGCGCGGCACCTCGGCCCCGCCCGCGGCTGATGGTGATGCGCGCGATGGTGCGGATCATGTTCTTAAAGCGCGCCAGATTCGTCTTCGACCATTCGGTGGGATTCATCAGCACGGTGCGATAGGCCGGGCTGTCGAGCACCTCGAAGGTCTCGGTCGAATACAGGCAGAGATATTTCGGGCTGCCCTGATGAGCGATGTAGCGCCGCGCCTCCAGGAAGCCGTCGATCGCCACGCGCTCGATGAGATGCTCGCGGTCGTACCAGCGGTTGAAATCGGCTTCGTGCTTCGGATCGATGTCCATCGAGGTCAGCAGCATTCCTTTTCCGGCAAGCGGCATATTTCGACAGTCCTTATTGCATAATCTCGGAAGCGAGGTCCGCGATCGCGCGCATCACGGCGTCCCTGACGCCGGGATCGTAGAGCGAATGCCCGGCGCCCTCGACCAGACGAACCTTCGCGCCGGGCCAGACCGCCGCGAGCGCGTGCGAGGTCGCCGGAGGGCACAGCAAATCGTACCGGCCTTGCACGATGAGGCCGGGAATGCCGGCGAGCCTTGCTGCCTCAGTGACAAGCTGCCCCGGTTTCATGAAGCAGTCATTCAGGAAATAACGCGCTTCCATGAACGGCGTGGCCGGCAGCAGCCGCGACGAGTTCAGC
>JBAUUA010000066.1:0-2302 GCA_049582465.1 Bradyrhizobium sp.
TAGGCCGGACTTCAACAGAGCAAGACGGAAGCGGCGGGACCCCATGGTCCCGTCGTTTCTTTTTGGATGAGCGGCTATCCGCCCAGCGCGCCCTGCGTGTTCACATAGAGCGCGTAGATCGACTGGCTGGCGGCCATGAACAGGCGGTTGCGCTTGAGGCCGCCGAAGCAGACGTTGGCGCAGCGTTCGGGCAGCGCGATGCGGCCGATCATCACGCCGTCGGGCGCGAATACCACGACGCCATCGAGCTCGGGATCGCCCATGCCCCAGCCGCACCAGAGATTGCCGTCAATGTCGCAGCGCATGCCGTCCGGCGTCGCGGGGCCGGCGTCGACATGCACGCGCTTGTTGGCGAGCTTGTCGCCGCTTGCCGCGACGTCGTAGGCGAGGATCTTGCGGGTCGGCACGCCCCGGGATTCGATGATGTAGAGGATCTTCTCGTCCGGCGAAAAGCACAGCCCGTTCGGACCCAGGACGCCTTCGGCGACGATGGTCGCCTTTCCGGTCGCACCGTCGATCCGGTAGACGTTCATGTCGATTTCGGACTCCGCCACGTAGCCTTCGTAATTGCCGAGTAGCCCGAAGATCGGATCGGTGAACCAGATTGAGCCGTCGGATTTCACGATGACGTCGTTGGGCGAGTTCAGCCGCTTGCCGGCGAAGGAATCCATCAGCACCGTGATCGAGCCGTCATATTCGGTCCGCACGACGCGGCGGCCGCCGTGCTCGCAGGTGACCAGCCGTCCCTGGCGGTCGCGGGTGTTGCCGTTGGCGAAGTTCGACGGCTTGCGGAAGACACTGACCGCGCCGGTTTCCTCCTCCCATTTGAGAATGCGCTGGTTGGGAATGTCGCTGCACAGGAGATAGCGGCCGTCGCCGAACCACACCGGGCCTTCGGCCCAGCGCAATCCCGTGGTCAGCCGTTCCACCGCCGACAGTTTCAGCCAGTATTTTTCGAAGCGGGGGTCGAGCGCGTGGATCGCAGGATCGGGATAACAGGTCGCCGGCTGCCAACCGGCGCGCGGGGGTTTTGCTTGCGACATTTGCTGTTCTCGTTGTTGTTTGAATTCCTCACCGTGGTCATTTGCTAGCATTGGCGTGCGCTTGCGGCAAGCAAGGGCCGTATGCCACCGTCATTGCGAGGAGCCAACGGGTCGCGCGAATGCTCGCCCGATGACAGGCTCCGCGACGAAGCAATCCAGCTTGCCATCCTAACACTGGATTGCTTCGCTTCGCTCGCAATGACGGCGAAGGGCAATGTCTTGCGGTGCAAACACCGCCGCGCCATACTCTACTTAATGCGGTACAAACGAGGGACGAAATGCCACGCATTTTGATGACCGGCGCATCGGGAGGAATCGGCACGTCCTTGCGCAAGCTGCTGCCGCCGATCTATCCGGACCTGCTGTTGAGCGACGTGAAAGCGCCCGCCGATCTCGGCGCTCACGAAAAGTTCAAGGCGGCCGAGCTTTCCGATCTCGCGCAGGTCGAGGCGATCTGCGAGGGCGTCGACGGCATCCTGCATTTCGGCGGCCACTCGGTCGAAGGCCCCTGGGACAACATCCTGCAGTCCAACATCATCGGCTGCTACAATCTGTTCGAGGCGGCGCGCCGGAAGGGCGTCAAGCGCGTGGTGTTCGCCTCATCGAACCATGCGGTGGGGTTCTATCCCCGGCATCATCGGATCGGGACCGACGTCACCGCGCGTCCGGACAGCCGCTACGGCGTCAGCAAGGTGTTCGGCGAGGCAGTCGGCGCGCTCTATGCCGACAAGCATGGACTCAAGGTGACCTGCCTTCGGATCGGCAATTTCGGCGACAAGCCGCTGGACCACCGCCGGCTGTCGATCTGGCTCAAGCCGGAGGATCTGGTGCAGCTCTGCCGGATCGGGCTCGATCATCCCGACATCCATTTCGAGATCTTCTACGGCGCGTCGTATAATGAGCGCTCGTGGTGGGACAACCACCGCGCCTACGACCTCGGCTATCGCCCCACCGGCCGCGCCGAGGATTTTCGTGAACACGCGTTCGCCGAGCAGGCCAAACTGCCGCCCGATCCGGTCGGCGATTTCTACCAGGGCGGCGCGTTCTGCGGCATGGAGTTCGACGGCGACTTGCGCCGGATTGTGGACTGGAATGCCCGCTAGATCGCCGCAAAGAGGAAGTCGAGATGGCTGACGGACTGCGCAAGGGACTGACGAGTTATGGCGACGCCGGATTTTCGCTGTTCCTGCGCAAGGCCTTCATCAAGGCGATGGGCTATTCCGACGACGCGCTGAACCGCCCGATCGTGGGCATCACCA
>JBAUUA010000067.1:0-5287 GCA_049582465.1 Bradyrhizobium sp.
CGGGAATCCCGAGCAGGCTGACCGCACCCAACGCCCACACCGCAACGCTCGGGCTGAAGCCGATGTCGAGAAGATATTTGGTCTGGTGAACCTGCACCGCGTACCAGATGTACAATCCGCCGAAATAGCCGAGCGATATCCACCAGAACCGCGCCGTGCGCACCGCGCGGCGCAGGGTCCAGTCGATGCCTGCCCAGTCGTGATCGACGACATAGGATACCGGCTTGCTCGAAGCCGAAGGCGCCGCATCGCCGTCCGGCCGCAGCCCGATATCCTCGGGGCGCTTGTGCAGCAACAAATTGATCGGCGCGAGCACTATCAGAATCAGGATTCCCATCGCCGTGCAGGCGGTGCGCCATCCGGTCTGCTCGATCATGTGCTGCACCCATGGCAGCAACGTCATCGAGCCGACGCCGACGCCGGCGAACGCCAGCCCGATCGCCAGCCCGCGCCGGCGGTTGAACCAGTTCGGCAGAAACAGCGACTGGCCGGAATAGCCAAGGCAAACGCTGCCCGCGCCGACCATGACGCCGATCGTCAGATAGAGATGCCAGGGCTTTGTCGTCAGCGGCGCCAGCAGCATGCCGCCCGCCATCAGGGCCACGCCGAGCTCCATCACGGCGCGCGGTCCGGCGCGGTCCATCAAGCGGCCGATCAGCGGACTGACGGCGCCGGAAACCAGAAAGCCGAACGAGAAGGCGCCCGCCGTGACGCCGCGCTCCCAGCCGAACTCGTCGATGATCGGCGGAAAGAACAGCGAAAAGGCGGTGCGGGCGTTCACCCCGATCGCCATGGTGACGAAGGTCACAACGACGATGATCCAGCCGTAAAAGAAGGGAAGCCGCATCAGGTTCTATGCCTTGTCATTCCGGGGCGGTCCTTCGGATCATCTGGAAATGACGAGGTCAAGGCCTTTCCCGGGACGTGAACCGGATGCCGGACGCATGTTGCACTGCGCCGGGGAGGATTTTTTTGGGCGGTCGAAAGATATCTCGTGAACTTTTTGCCCGCATCGATGCCTAAGGAGGCGCGGGCGTTTGTCGGTATCCTCGCGCTGATGCAGCCCCCGGGCATTGGCGGTCTCGGTCGGCTACCGTACAGGAACCGAGCGACATGATGGGCGTTTTGATCTTTGTTTTCAGACGGCTTTGATCTTTGAATATTTGCGCGACAAGCGGGACCCGTATGCATCAGGCTCCAGAACACAGCGACCGGCCAACCCCGGAAAGCGCGTATTGTCCGCCGGCGCCGAAGCCGCAAGCGCGCCCGCTCAAGCCGTTGGCCCTGCTCCGTACCCTGAAACGCAATCCGCTCGAATGCTGGGCGGCGGCGCATTTCGAGCAGCCCATCGTTGCTGGCGGCCTGCCGATCGGCCATGTGCTCTTGGTGCACGAGCCCGGCGCCATCCGCCGCGTCCTGCTGGATAACGCCACGAACTACCGCAAGGACCGCCTGCAGCGCCGGGTGTTGTCGGCGGGACTGAGTGACGGCCTGTTGAGCGCCGAGGGCGAGCAATGGCGCCTGCAAAGGCGGGTGCTCGCCCCGATGTTTGCGCGCAGGACGGTGATGGATTTTGCGCCGGCGATGATGGCCGCAGTGGACGCCCTGATCGACCGGTGGTCCGCGCTCGGCGCGCGCGCCACTGTCGACGTGGCGGCCGAGATGGCCAGGATCACGCTCGATGTCGTCGAACGCACCATTTTCTCGGATGGTTTCGGATCGGACGCCGAAGACATCCGCATGGCGATGACCACCTATTTCAACACCATCGGGAAGATCAGCGCGCTCGACATTCTCGGCGTGCCCGACTTTGTCCCGCGCCTCAGCCGCTTCCGGGTGCGCTCGACGCTGCAGTTTTTCGAAACCGAAGTCGATCGCGTCATCTCCGTCCGCCGCCGGATTCTGGAGGAGCAGCCGGACCGGGCGCCCAACGACCTCCTGACCCGTCTGCTTGAAGCGCTCGACACCACCGGCGCGGACGGCCTTACCGAAGCCGAGGTGCGGTCGAACATCCTGACCTTCATCGCCGCCGGTCACGAAACCACCGCGAACACGCTGAGCTGGGCCCTGTTCCTGCTTTCCCAATCGCGGGAATGGCGCGAGCGGGTCGAGGCCGAGGCGGACCGCGAGCTGACGGGATCGGCGGGCGGCGGCATCGCCGATCGCCTAACCGAAACCCGCGCGATGATCGAGGAAACCATCCGCCTGTATCCGCCGATATCGGCGATCAGCCGCGTCGCTCTCGGCGACGACGCGTTGAACGGCGAAGCGGTGCGGCCGGGATCGCTGATCGTCATCTCGCCCTATGTGCTGCACCGGCATCGCCTGTTGTGGGATCGCCCCGATGCGTTCGATCCCGGGCGTTTTCTCGGCAACGCCTCGGCGATGATCGACCGCTTCGCCTATCTGCCGTTCGGGGCCGGACCACGCAAATGCATCGGATCCACCTTCGCGCTGCAGGAGGCGACGCTGGTGCTTGCCATGATCGTCAAGCATTTCAATTTCGAGCTGAGGCCGGGCCACGCGGTATGGCCGAGCCTGCGCGTCACCTTGCGGCCGGCGAACGGGCTGCCGATGATCGTCACGAGGCGGCCGGCGAGCAATCGAGCGCGCCGCGATCCGGCTTCCCGCCAGATGATGGATTCATAACGCCGGCGCGATGGGCGGCATTGTCGCGGACCGCTCGCGTTGCGCGTCGAAATCCCAGAGATGCGAGCGGGTGATACACTTGCCGCAATGGAAGAAGGCTCGCTCGACGGCGACGATCAGAGCGAGTTCGGGAACGCGGCCGTTTTCCGCCATGGCGCCCCTGATATTGGAGTCGCGAACGATCGTGGCCCGTCCGGCGACGCGCAGCGTCTCGCGCCGGCCCGGCACGAAGAAGATCAGGCCGACACCCGGATTCTGCAGCACATTGTGAAACGTATCGACCCGCCGGTTGCCGCGGCGATCGGGAATCGCGAGCGTGGAATCGTCGAGGCATCTGACGAATCCGGCGCAATCTCCCTTGGGCGACAGATCGACCAGGCCGAGCGGATCGGTCGAACCGAGCACGACGAAGGGAGACGCCGCGATAAATTGCCGACAACGCCGGTCGAGCCTCGTCAGGATCTTGCTGGTGAACCATCGGTTGGCTGGCCCGACGATCTTCCTCAAATCCTGCGCGGACGTGATGACCTCATCGAACCGCGCATCGCGCGTCAGGGTTCTTGCGTCCACGTACCTGCCCTCTATCAATGGCGGCAACGTTCCGCCGGGCTGACCCCGCCATGACGTTATTGCGCGCAATGGGGCGGCAGTGCGCCGGCAAATTGTCTTTCTTTCGATGCCGGGCTTTGCGGGATCAACTTGTTTCGACGTCGGCGCTCGGCGGCATCACGATCGGTTTGATCCCGCGCGCCGTTTTCGCAACGAGGCCCTCACCAGGCCGTGAGCAAGACAGCTCGCCGCTCGTCCGCTTCGGCCAGCGGAGCGGACGCAGCAGAGCATGATCAATTTTGACCGGTCTAGCCTTTCGCCCGGGACCGGATCATGAAGGTCTCGTAGGAATATTCGGCGACCTGCCACCAGAGATTCTCGTCGTTGCGGAACTCGGTTTGCGACTCGAGAATCTTCTTGAAATCCGGATTGCCGGCGGAGGTCTCGGCATTGACCTCGTTCGACGCCTTCAAACAGGCTTCCATGATCGCCGGGCTGAACGGGCGCAGCTGCGTCCCGGCCGCCACCAGGCGCTTCAGGGCCTGCGGATTGCGCGCATCATATCGCGCCTGAACGTCGAGATTGGCGTAGCCGCAGGCGATCGTGAGCAGCGCCTTATAGGCCTTCGGCAGCGCGTCCCACTTGTCCGAATTGATGAAGAAGTGCAGCGCCGTGCCGCCCTCCCACCAGCCGGGATAGTAGTAGTATTTGGCGATCTTGTAGAAGCCGAGCTTCTCGTCGTCATAGGGCCCAACCCATTCGGCGGCGTCGATGGTGCCCTTCTCCAGCGCCGGATAGATGTCGCCGCCCGCGATCTGCTGCGGAATGGTGCCGAGCTTGGACAGCGTCTTGCCGGCCCATCCGCCGATCCGCATCTTGAGGCCGTTGAGATCATCGACGGTGTTGATCTCCTTGCGGAACCAGCCGCCCATCTGGGTTCCGGTATTGCCACCGGAGATGGCGTAGGTTTTGTTCTTTCTGGCGAACTCGTTGAGCATGTCCTGGCCACCGTGATCCTGGAACCAGGCATTCTGCTGCCGCGAATTCAGCCCGAACGGCACCGAGGCGAACAGCGCGTAGGTCGGATCTTTGCCGATAAAATAGTAGGCGGCGGTGTGACACATTTCGACGGTGGCGTTGGCCACCGCGTCCAGCACCTGCAAGCCGGGAACGATTTCGCCGGCGGCAAACGGCTGGATCTGGAATTTGTTGTCGGTCGCTTCGGCGACGTATTTCGAGATCGTCTCCGACGCGCTGAAGGGAACGTCGAGCGATTTCGGCCAGCTGGTCGTGCAGCGCCATTTCAGCTCGGGCATCGACTGCGCGATGGCCGGTGCGGCGACGGTGGTGGACGCGGCAAGGCCCGCGCCCGCGGTTTGCAGGAATTCACGACGTTTCATGGCGTATCCCCCTTTTGGATTTTTGCTTCGGAATCGCCAGCCCATGGCGATCTTGCGCAGCGTCGCCTTGACGGCAATCATGTTGTTTGGCCGACGATATCAGACGTCAGGCCTGCCGGGTAGCCAATTAAGGCCGGGGCGCCCCGGACATGGACCGGTCGTGGGGTGTGGCGAGGCCACGCGCGCTTCAGGCCGCCGTCGCGCCGATCCAGCCGGCCAAGGTACCCACGATCTCGTTCATGACCTCGCGGTCGTTTCTTCCCGAGCGCGCGAGCACGTGGAAGGAATGGTCGGCCTCCGCGACCCGATGCAGCGACGCCGATGCCCCGAGCCGCCCGACGACCGGTTCGAGCAGCGTCAGTTCGGCCAGCTTGTCGCGGGTGCCCTGGACAAACAGCATGGGGACATGGACGTCCCCGAGGTGTTTTGCGCGCGCGTCGGAAGGCTTGCCCGCGGGATGCAGCGGAAAGCCGAGGAAGGCAAGTCCGCGGACGCCGGCCAGCGGCGCGATGGCCTGCGCCTGCGACGTCATGCGGCCGCCGAAGGATTTGCCGCCGGCAAAGAGCGCGATCCCCGGGCAGCATCGCGCGGCTTCCGCTACCGCCGCCCGCACGGCGGCATGAGCGAGCGGCGGGGGATCCGGCCGCTTGCCGCCCTTTTCCATGTAGGGAAACTGATAGCGCAGCGTC
>JBAUUA010000068.1:0-3356 GCA_049582465.1 Bradyrhizobium sp.
CAAATGCGCCGCGCATGCTCGTCTCCAGCGATTCGACATGATAAAGTGAATCACCAAGTCCTCATCGTGGCGAGGGGGTTCTTCAGCAAACTGCTAGGAAGGATTTGGTTTGCGTGGCCCTTTCTTACCGACGGGGCGGGGCCGTCTGGATGGGCGTCCAAAGACCCTTCTGGCGATCCGAAACTTTGGCGCTTTTACGGCGCGGGCGAGGGCCATGGTAGAGCCGCCGAACGTGAAAATGATCGGCTATAATCGGAGCACAACTGAACCGATGCGGGTTGTCACCTTCTATGTCAGTGATCCGGACACGCCTTTCCTCGATCTTTATGTCCGCATCGGGGTCATCAGCGCCGTTCTGACTGCGCGCCGATCACTTTCAGTCTCGCCTAGCAAGCGACGACGCCACAACGAGCGCCGAGGCATCGCCACGGCCTGCGCGCTGAACCGCCGTGCGAAATCGTCAGGCCCGAAGACGAAAATCGGGAGTCCAACCCAGCTCTGCGTGTGCCTTTTCGGTCGCGACGTGTCTGTTGGACTCCGCGATGTTGTAGATGCCCGGGTCGCCGTGGTCGATGGCGAGCAGAGCGGCATAGGCCGCCGCATCCACATGAATGGGCGAAGAGTTTGACGGCCGGTCCGAAGCGGTTCCGGGG
The DNA here is from genome assembly GCA_049582465.1 of Bradyrhizobium sp. Lineage (GTDB taxonomy): Bacteria > Pseudomonadota > Alphaproteobacteria > Rhizobiales > Xanthobacteraceae > Bradyrhizobium. The sequence continues at coordinate 654 of JBAUUA010000068.1, forward strand.
CCATAAAGCTGGCCGTAGCGAAGGACGACGCCCTCAAGCGGCGGCGATTTCAAAGTGAGATCTTCCAGCGCGATCACTCCCTGCATGTTGATACCGTTCTCTCCCTCGGCCCCGGTATCGAGCGGGTCTGTCTCCGCGTGCGGCTCGGCCCCCGGCGCGTAGGCCCACGCGATGCTTTGCGCCACCAACCGGCGCGCACCCGCCGCAATTGTGGCCCTGACGAGGTTCCGCGTTCCCTCGCTACGGATGCGGGCGGTGCGAACGATCGCTGCTCCCATCTCACGTGGATTAAGATCCTTCGGGAGGTCGGTGAGCTGATGGATCACGACATCGGGGCGTGCCGATGCAACAGCGCGTGACAGCGCTGGCGCGTCGAAGACGTCGACCACGACCGGGTCCGCCCCGAGCGCGCGCAGCGCGTCGGCATTCGCTTCCGATCTGGTGCTGCCACAGACGTAATGGCCAGCGCCGTGCAGGAGCGGCGTCAGGCGCCTGCCGATGGCCCCGGACGCACCGGCAAGAAAGATCCTGTAACCCATCACCGTTACTCCGTTGATACCGTGCGCCCGAGCGGGCGCTGCACCCGCCAAGTGCTTTCCGATTACATTAAGCGGAGGCCGGGCAATCGTTCCGTTTCCCAGATCCAAAAGTGAGGCGCGGTAAAAAGAGCCAGAATTGCAAAGGAAACCAGCTTCGCCATTCGCGTTCCAGTTCTCATTGCCTTCTCTATGGCTTGCTCTCCCTCATGTTGTTCCGCCGATTATTTTCCCCCAGATCGGTTGGCAACTAAGAATTGCAGGGCAATTTGACGCTCCGAAGCGGGAATTTGCGACAAACGAGGCTGTCGCGGCAGCACGGCGATGGAGGGCTTGTCGGGGAGCGCGAGGGGCTGCGCAATCTCGGTCGGTGTTTTTGTTGCCGGCGAAGAGCTTGGGCCGATGCGCACGCGCCAAGCCCGCATCGGCTCGGCGATATTCTTGAGAGTTTGAGCGCCCATATCCTCTAAGGTGCTCTCAACCTTGCCACGAACCTGCCGGTGAGCATCGTCGGAAATGCAAATCCCACCCGGCTCTGCGATCCCTTCCAGACGCACTGCAATATTGACAGCATCACCAAAGATATCATCGTCTGCGATGATAATATCACCGAGGTGAATGCCGATGCGAAATCCGATCCGCTTGTCCTGTGGCACATCGGTATTTTGTTCTGCCACGCCGCGTTGGACGTCGTCGGCACATCGCACGGCGTCGACCACGCTGGCGAACTCAACGAGAGCGCCGTCCCCGGTGTTCTTGACGATACGTCCGTGATGCTGAGCGATTTTGGGATCGAAAAGCGTCTTTCTGAGAGCTTTCAGTTGCGCCAGCGTGCCTTCTTCGTCGATCCCTATTAAGCGGCAAGAGCCCACGACATCTGCCGCCAGAATAGCCGCCAATCGCCGCTCTACGTGCTCGCTACTCAAGATGCACCCCCGGTTCGGGGAAAACTGAATGTTCAATAGCACAATAGTGGGCCGATGTCCGGCTATGCCCACGTCCGAAACGGGTCAATCGCGTCACCTTGGCTGTGTGCCGGTCCCTTCCGGTTTACACCCAACACCAGACACGTCGCTGCGCCGCAATAACTTACGCCATGTGCCATCAGCCGACGCCGCATGAGTGACATTCAGCGAGCTTACCCGTACCCTAGGCTGACGCTGTAAGACGAAGTGAGAAAGTTCATGCCTGCATTCATCTGCTCGGCGTGTGGCACGCAGTATCCGCCTTCCGAAGCTCCGCCCGGTGCGTGTCTGGCCTGCACTGACGAGCGGCAGTTCGTGCCTGCGTCGGGCCAGTCCTGGACCACGCTGGAGGGACTAAGGAAGGCGCACAGCAACAAATTCCGCCGGCTCGCGAAGGGAATCACGACTATCGAAACCACCCCTGCGTTCGGCATAGGGCAACGCGCGATCCTTGCGCACACGTCGTCAGGCAACGTGCTTTGGGACTGCATTGCACTGATCGACGACGCCACTGTCGATCTGCTGAACGGCATCGGCGGCGTCTCGGCGATCGCCATCTCCCACCCGCACTACTACACCACGATGGTGGAGTGGAGCCACGCGCTCGGAGGAGTGCCCATCTATCTGCACGTGGCCGATCGTCAGTGGGTGATGCGGGCGGACCCCGCGGTGCAGTTCTGGGAGGGGGACACCAAGACAATCGGGCCGGACCTCACGCTGATTCGATTGGGAGGACACTTCGACGGCGGGACCGTGCTACACTGGTCAGGCTGGAGCGAAGGCCGCAGCGTCCTGCTCTCGGGCGACATCCTCCAGGTGGTCCCGAGCGGGCGCGTCAGCTTTATGTGGTCCTACCCGAACCTCATCCCGCTCTCCGCCGCCAAGGTTGAGCGCATGGCGAAGATCCTGGAGCCATTCGCGTTCGATGCGGTCTATGGCGCGTTTTCGGGCCGGAATCAGATAGATCAAAACGGCAAGCAAGTGGTCGCGGCATCTGTCGCGCGTTACATCGCGCGGATCAACGAGACATAGATTGTGACATCACGGCGCGTGCCGCCCCTTCCTGCATGACCAACCCCGCCGCAAGCTTCCAGATCGGGGTGCTGCGCGGATGGCGGATTGCATCGAGCGGGATACAGGCGCGAGTCTTACTTGGATAAGATGGCTATTTGTCAATTAGATCGACCTCCAGTGCTGCGCAC
>JBAUUA010000069.1:0-5271 GCA_049582465.1 Bradyrhizobium sp.
GCGCAGTATTTCGTCAATTCGCGCTGGCTCGGCGGCACGCTGACCAACTGGAAGACGATCTCCGGTTCGATCAAGCGGCTGCGGCACCTCGAGGAGGTGCTCAATTCCGGCGACGCCAGCGCCTACACCAAGAAGGAGCGGCTGACGCTGCAGCGCGAGCGCGACAAGCTCGACCGCTCGCTCGGCGGCATCAAGGACATGGGCGGTCTCCCCGACATGATCTTCGTGATCGACACCAACAAGGAAGACATCGCGATCCAGGAAGCCCAGCGGCTGAACATTCCGGTCGCCGCGATCGTCGATACCAACTCCGATCCCAAGGGCATCACCTATGTGATTCCCGGCAACGACGACGCCGGCCGCGCCATCGCGCTGTATTGCGATCTGGTGGCCCGCGCTGCCATTGACGGCATCTCGCGCGCGCAGGGCGATTCCGGGGTCGACATCGGCGCTTCCGTCCAGCCGGCGCGTGAGGAAATTCCGGCGGCCCAGCCGGCGGGCTTCCAGGGTCTCGCCGGGCCGCGCGGTGCTGCGGACAATCTCAAGAAGCTCACCGGCGTGTCCGGCGCGATCGAGAAGAAGTTCAACGATCTCGGCATCTTCCACTACTGGCAGCTGGCCGAGCTCGATCACGACACCGCCCACAAGATCGGCGAAGAGGTGGGATTGCCGTCCCGTGCCGATGGCTGGGTGGCCCAGGCCAAGACTTTGACCGCGGAAGCGGAATAACGTCAAACGCGCTGGCCGGGACCTTCCGGCCACCGCCTCTCAATTTCCGTAATTGCTGATGGTGGACGGCGGCGAGGCAGCACAGGCCGCGCCGCGGTCGCCCCGACAGGCAAAGGATTGCAAAGATGGCAACAATCACAGCGGCGATGGTCAAGGACCTTCGCGAGACCACTGGCGTCGGCATGATGGACTGCAAGCAGGCGCTCGCCGAGAACAACGGCGACATGCAGGCGGCGATCGACTGGCTGCGCAAGAAGGGCCTCTCGAAGGCCGCGAAGAAGGCCGGCCGCGTCGCGGCGGAAGGCCTGATCGGCGCGCTGACCTCGGGCAACAAGGGCGTCGTGGTCGAGGTCAATTCCGAGACCGACTTCGTGGCCCGCAACGAGCAGTTCCAGGGACTGGTCAAGATGATCGCGCAGGTCGCGCTTGCCGCGGGCGTCGACGTCGAGAAGATCAAGGCCGCCAAGGCCGGCAGCGTCACGGTCGAGACCGCGATTTCGGACGCGATCGCGACCATCGGCGAGAACATGACGCTGCGCCGCGCGGCTTCGCTCGAAGTCGGCAAGGGCGTGGTGTCGAGCTACGTGCACAACGCGGTGATCGACGGCGCGGGCAAGATGGGCGTGATCGTGGCGCTGGAATCGGCGGGCAAGACCGACGAGCTCTCGGCCCTCGGCCGCCAGCTCGCCATGCACGTCGCCGCCGCCAATCCGCAGGCGCTGGATCCGGCGGGGCTCGATCTCGCCGTCGTCAAGCGCGAAAAGGACGTGCTGGCCGACAAGTACCGCCAGCAGGGCAAGGCCGAGAACGTGATCGAGAAGATCGTCGAGTCCGGCCTGAAGACCTATTACAAGGAAGTCTGCCTGCTGGAGCAGGCGTTCATCCACGACAACGCCAAGTCGGTCGCCCAGGCGGTCAAGGAAGCTGAGGGCAAGATCGGTGCGGCTGTGAAGATCACCGGATTTGTGCGCTATGCTCTCGGCGAGGGAATCGAGAAGCAGGAATCCGACTTCGCCGCCGAGGTCGCGGCGGCCAGCGGCAAGAAATAACCGCGCCAACGGTGCTCCCGGCCCGTTTGCGCCGGGGGCAGCCCGCGCCGGGAAGGAGAGCAATTCGCCATGGCTGAGCCGGTCTATCGTCGTGTGGTGATCAAGCTCTCCGGCGAATATCTTGCCGGCCCGAATTCGTCCGGCATGGACCAGCCGACCATCGATCGGGTCGCCGGCGACCTGATCGCGGCCAAGCAATTGGGCATCGAAATCGCCGTCGTGATCGGCGGCGGCAACCTCGTCCGCGGCGTCGAAGTATCGTCACGCGGCGTGTCGCGGCCGACCGGCGACACCATGGGCATGCTCGCCACCGTCATGAACTGCCTGGCGCTGGAGGCCGCGATCGAGCGGCGAGGGGCACCGGCGCGGGCGCTTTCGGCGTTCGTAATGCCGCAGCTCTGCGAGCTCTATACCCGGGGTGCAACGCACAAATATCTCGCCGAGGGCCGAATCGTGTTGCTCGGCGGCGGAACCGGCAATCCGTTCTTCACCACCGATACCACGGCAGTGCTGCGGGCAGCCGAAATCGGCGCACAGGCGGTGCTGAAGGCGACCAATGTCGACGGCGTCTACAGCGCCGACCCCAAGAAGGACAAGGGCGCCAAGCGGTTCGACCGCCTGACCCATTCACAGGCAATTGAAGGCGGCTACAAGGTCATGGACGCGACCGCATTCGCGCTTGCCCGCGAGACGTCGCTGCCTATCATCGTGTTCTCGATCGCCGAGCCGGGTTCGATCGGCGCGATCCTGCGCGGCACCGGCCACGGCACCATCGTCGCCGGCTGAGCGTGTAAAGCATGGGACCGCGCAGGGTTGGGCGGCCTCGGCCAAGTGTTTTCAGGAGGGGAGAGCGTTATGCCCACGGGTAAGTTCGACATCAACGAAGTGAAACGCCGCATGCAAGGCGCAACGCAGGCCCTCAAGCACGAACTGGGCGGTTTGCGAACCGGCCGCGCCGCGGCCTCGATGCTGGAACCGGTGCAGGTCGACGCCTACGGCACGCATATGCCGCTGAACCAGGTCGCGACCATCAGCGTGCCCGAGCCGCGCCTGCTCTCCGTGCAGGTGTGGGACAAGTCGATGGTCAAGGCGGTTGAAAAGGCGATCGTCGATTCCAATCTGGGGCTGAGCCCCGCTACCGAAGGGCAGGTGCTGCGCCTGAGGATTCCCGAACTCAACGAAGAGCGCCGCAAGGAACTCGTGAAAGTCGCGCACAAATATGCCGAAGCCGCGAAGGTCGCGGTCCGGCACGTCCGCCGCGACGGGCTCGATACCGTGAAGAAAATGGAGAAGAATCACGAGATTTCCGAGGACGATCAGGAGCGCCTGGCCAACGAAGTGCAGAAGGCCACCGACGGAATCATCTCGGAGATCGATCAGCTGCTGGCGGCCAAGGAAAAGGAAATCCTCACCGTCTAGCGCCCTTCTTTTTTGACGCGTTTTCATGTCGCTCGAAAACGCCTGCTGGGATTGACCGATGTCGAATGCCGCCGCCCCTGCGACCGAAGGACCGGATCGAACCGACGGTCCCTCGCATGTGGCGATCATCATGGACGGTAACGGACGCTGGGCGGCGGCGCGCGGTCTGCCGCGTGCCGAAGGTCATCGCCGCGGCGTCGAGGCGTTGCGCCGGGTCGTTCGCGCCGCGCACGAACTCGGCATTCGCTACCTGACGATCTTCTCCTTCAGTTCGGAAAACTGGTCGCGTCCGGCAACCGAGATCGGCGACCTCTTTGGCCTGCTGCGGCGGTTCATCCGCAACGACCTGGCTTCGCTGCATCGCGACGGCGTGCGGGTGCGTGTCATCGGCCAGCGCGACGGGCTGGAGAGTGACATCTGCGCGCTGCTGAACGAGGCCGAAGAGCTCACCAGGAACAACAGCAAGCTCACGCTCGTGGTGGCCTTCAACTACGGATCGCGGCAGGAAATCGCGCATGCGGCGCAGCTTCTGGCGCGCGAGGTCGCCGAGGGCAAACGCGACGCCGGCTCGATCGACGCCGACACGCTGGGCCGATATCTCGATGCGCCGGACATCCCCGATCCCGATTTGATCATCCGCACCAGCGGCGAGCAGCGGCTGTCGAATTTCCTGATGTGGCAGGCGGCCTACAGCGAACTGGTGTTCGTGCCGGTCCACTGGCCCGATTTCGACAAGGCCGCGCTTGCCGAGGCGATCGCCGAATATGCCAGACGGGAGCGCCGTTTCGGCGGTCTGGCCGCGAAAACCGGATCGTGACCGAAGACGAAGCCGCGCCCGCGGCGACGGCCGAGCAGGGTTCGCGCAATCTGCTTTTGCGCGTCGCCGTTGCTGTCGTGCTCGCACCGGCGGCGCTTGCGATCGTCTATGCCGGCGGATGGCTTTGGACGACGCTGGTGACGGTGGCTTCGATCGGCCTCTATGCGGAATGGCTGATGATCGTGGGCGCAGCGCGCGAGCGGCGCGTGGTTGTCACCGGCGGTGTCGCGCTGGCGATTTCGGGACTCTGTCTCGCAGCGGGGCGGATCGATGCTTCGCTCGTCGTGCTGGCGTTCGGCTGTGCCGCCGCGGCATGGCTCGCGTCGGAGCGGCGGCTGTGGGCAGCGGCCGGTTTCTTCTATGCGTCTGCCGCCGAAGTCGCATCAGTCCTGGTGCGTCTCGATGAGGTATGGGGCTTCGTCGCGCTGATCCTGATCTTGCTGGTGGTATGGGTGACCGATATTGGCGGCTTTTTCGCAGGCCGCGGTATCGGAGGACCGAAGCTCTGGCCGCGGGTCAGTCCCAAGAAAACATGGGCGGGGGCGGTTGGCGGATTCGCGGCGAGTCTTGCGGTTGCCGCGGGGTTCGTTGCAATTGGCTTCGGTAAGGTGGAACCGCCTTTGACGCTCAAATTGGGGCCGATTCTGCTGGTCGGGGCGGTGCTTTCGATCGTTTCGCAGCTTGGCGATCTCTTCGAATCCGCGGTGAAGCGGCGGTTCGGCGTCAAAGACTCCAGCCATCTGATTCCCGGTCATGGCGGGCTGATGGATCGTCTGGACGGCTTTGTCGCCGCGGTCGTCGTGGCCGCGATTTTTGGTATTTTGCGGGGCGGCGTGGATGGCGTCGGCCGCAGTCTTATGGTTTGGTGAAGACATGAGCGCAGTTCCCTTGCGTAACAACAAAGCCGCGGCGTCTGCCGTGCGTTCGGTGACCGTCCTCGGCGCCACCGGCTCGATCGGCGACAGCACCATGGATTTGCTGCGGGCCTCGCGCGACCGCTATCGGGTCGAGGCGTTGACCGCGAATGCCAATGTGCAGGGGTTGGCGAAGCTCGCGAAGGAATTCGGCGCGCGATTCGTCGCCATCGCCGATCCCGCGCGTCTGTCCGAGCTTAAGGACGCGCTGGCCGGCACCCGCACCGAATGCGGCGCCGGCGAAAGCGCCGTGATCGAGGCCGCTGCGCGCCCTGCGGATTGGGTGATGGCGGCCGTCAGCGGCGCGGCCGGCCTTAAGCCCGCGCTCGCGGCGGTGGATCGC
>JBAUUA010000070.1:0-3644 GCA_049582465.1 Bradyrhizobium sp.
GCTGTGGAGACCGTGGCCAGCCCGAAAACGCAAACCCGCAAAACACGCGAGGAGCCCAAGGTTGTGCGAAGCATGAACTTCCCCGTCCCAATTTCTGTCTTGTTCACCGGTTCGTGAGGCCAAATTATGCCCAATCGCCGGCGAGGTTTTCCTGCTCAAACCGCTCGATCCGGGCGGGCTTTTCCCGCGGCACCGCGGATGAAGCCGCCGTTCCAGCTAAGAGGCTGTGCGAAAACGCCTTTCGGCTGGCCGTCCGGACCCGGACGGGCTCGGGAATCAGGTTAGGGGCCCCGGGTTTCCAAAAGATTAATTATCCCTTGCGCAACGCCCGGGATTAGCGGCTAATTGAATATATTTGTGCGTCGCACAAAGATTCTTGATATTTTTGTGCGATGCACTCTATTGAGTTGGCGTCAAGGGAGCCGGGACCTCCCGGCAGGTTGAACATCAGTCTGGGAAGGACTTTCTCCATCATGATCAAAGTTGAAGACATTCAGCAGTACGGCAAAGAGCATCTCGATACGGTCGTGGCCTCCGCGGCCGGCGTCCAGAACGGCCTCCAGGCCATCGCCAGCGCCTATGGCGACTACACCAAGAAATCGTTCGAAGACACCAAGTCGTTCGTCGAGAAGCTGTCGGGCGTGAAGTCGCTGGACAAGGCGCTCGAAGTGCAGACCGAGTTCGCGAAGTCGGCTTACGAGACGTTCGTTGCGGAGTCGCAGAAGATCGCGGGTCTCTACACCGATCTCGCCAAGACCACCTACAAGCCGCTGGAAGGCCTGGTCGCGAAGTTCACGCCGGCCACCGCCGCCTGATCGATCACGTCATCTGATCGCGTAACGCGATCTCGAGAAATCAAAAGCCCGGCCAAATGGCCGGGCTTTTTCGTCTCTCGAGCAGGCGAAGGGGCTTATTGCGCGACGCGAAGCTTGCTGAGCGCGGTCCCGATCGCGTTGAACGTGGTGACGATCTGGCTGGAACTCGTGAGCATGTAGAACTTGTCCGGGCTGCTGGCGCAGTACTGCAGAATCGTCGAGGTGGGGTCGGCGGGCGTGCCGGTGTTCGCCTGGATGGTGTAGATCGTGTACATCGGGTTGCCCTGCGAGTCCGTGGCGCTCTTCAGATTGTCGCACAGGAGCTTCTGACGGTAGTCAATCAAGCCAGGAAACTGGGTGTTGCCGGAGCCAGTGTTTTGGGTGCTGCCGTTGCCGTTGACCGGCCACCGATCCTCGGTATTCAAACCGTCGGACAGGATGATGATGACCCGGTTGTAGGTGGTGTTGGCGACCTCCGCCGGTGCGGGCACGGGACTATTTGTCAGCAGGGTCTGCCACGCCCAGGCCAGTCCGACCGCCTGGTTGGTGCCGCCGGTTGGCTGCATCGCATTGACGGCGGACTTGAGCGTGGTCCAGTTGGAGCTCAACGGTATGACCGGCTCGAGAGTCGTCGAGGCGCTGCTGTCGCAATAAGCCGTACTGTTCTCGTAATACTGGTTGGCCGGAAACGGCGTGGTGACGTCGCCTGTCGTGTCGTAGGGCTGAGTACGGTCGGCGATGCAGCCGGTCCAGGTGCTGATAGGGTTGGTGGAAGGCTGGAGCCAGACGTTCTGAACCGTGGGCGTGGAATTGGTGGGAGTCCATTGATTTCCGGTAAAACCAACGGGAACGTCGTCGGTTCCTAAAGTACCAACTTTGCCAACCCGGGGCTGGGTCAGATTATGCACTGTGTCGCCATAACTGGGCTGCGTCCAGTTGTGGACATAAAGCTGGCCGGGAGAAGCGACGGTGCACGACTTGCTCGAGCCGCTGCCACTGCAGGTACAACCAGAGACGGAAGAACCCGATGAATCCTTTGGGCAAGCGCAGGAATTAGATCCCGAGCAGAATGTTCCGGTGCCGGCTGGCTCACTGTCCCAGCAACCATTGTACCGCGTATGGGAGTTGGCATCGACGCTTGGGCAGATATAGCCCGAATAGGTGCCGCTAGACGGAATATACGAAGCGCCCGACGTGCTGGTGGGGCCTTGGGTGCAGGTAAAGCCGCCGCTGCTGGTCGTGAATGGACATTTGGCGCCTGGTCCCACGGCATGCCAATTCATCGGAAGCGTGGCCTGGTAGGTTCCGTTATTCGGCTGCACGTTCGGCGGATTGAGCCAGTCGGTCCAGTCGATCCAGGGCTGGGTGTAGTTGCTGGCGCCGAGGTTGACGTCCTTGGCGAAAGGAACGACCGAAATATAGACATCGTCGGGATTTTTGGCGAGCGCGCTGAGTTGATCGATGAGGCCGCCGCTGCCGGCGACGGCATTTTTCAGCGCCGTGATCTTGCCATTCTGGGCCATCGATCCCGTGTTATCGAGCGCCAGGGCAACGCGCATCTTGACGTTGCCCCATGTCGCGGTCGAATTGGCGTTGAAGCCGAGGGTCGGGAAGCCGGCTATGTTCAGGAAGTCGGTCGTGATGTGGCCGCTCCCGGTGATCAGGACGGTCGAAGTTGTGCTGCCGCTGCCGGCCGTGTACGTCGCGCTGATCGGATTCGCCGTGGCGTCTCTGTCGGTGTAAAGCGCGGTGAAATACTTTTGTGCTGCCGTGGTGATCTGGGTGGGGGATGACGTGATCACGCCGGACGTCAGATCCTTGGAGACCATCAGCGCCGTCGAATCGAGAGCGGACTGCATCGAGGACCGCGCGGCATTGAGACGGCTGTAGTCGATCGCCGCGCCCACGAAGGTGATGAGAGGTATGCAGACGATGCCGAAGGTCACGGCGATATTGCCTTGATCGGCCCCGGCGAAGCGGCGTGCGGCTCCGCTGAGACGACGGAAAATGGATGTACCGGCCATGACAGCCCCCGAGTTCTGGTTTCTGCCACCATTTCGGGGGGCGCCACTAAACGGCTGGTAAATCGGACCTGAGAAAAACGGGTCAATAGCCGGGCAAAGGCCGAATCGGCCGCCAATCCGGCCGCGATCGTCAATGGCCGCTTAAACGGCCGACGGACTTTTTGTCAAATCCGACAGGATTGATTAACCTTGGCAGGATCGTCGGGCTTGGAATCGGACCCGCCGCAGGTCGCATCGGACCCCCATTTGCGTGCTTGCGGCGAACCGAAGGCAGTCCCATATTGCTGATATCGATCTAGCGGATGGGGTCGGCCGGCCGGGAACGGCGATCTGGAACGCGTGTCCGGGTAACTGGTTAAGATGCCGTCCGGCAGGAAGGCGTGGCCCGGTCGCTGTCCGGTTTCCATAAGGATTTCGAACGCCTGTGCCATGTCGCAACTAGCTTCCAGAAATGACCAGTCCGCGCCAGCCGCCGCATCTGCTCCCCGAATGAGCAATGATGAGAACCGCAGCGGGGGCACCGGCGGTCCGGCCACGTCGGTGATCGCCAAGGTCAAGCCGAAGACCAAGCGTCCCAATCTCTATCGCGTCCTGATCCTGAACGACGACTACACGCCGATGGAGTTTGTCGTTCATGTGCTGGAGAAGTTCTTCCAGAAGGACGTCGAGGCCGCGACCAAGATCATGCTCCACGTCCATCATCATGGGATCGGGGAGTGCGGGGTGTTTACCTACGAGATCGCCGAGACCAAGGTCACGCAGGTGATGGATTTTGCACGCAAGCACCAGCATCCCCTGCAATGCG
>JBAUUA010000071.1:0-8979 GCA_049582465.1 Bradyrhizobium sp.
GGCAGTTCGACCTCGCCGAGGCCTTCCGGCGGCACCTGCTCGTGTTCCGGCTCGATGGTCGCGCCGGCGCCGACGCGGCCCATGATCGGCACCGAATTCAGTTCCAGGTAATCGATGATCGGCTGGATTTCCGTGGCCTTGATCTGGCGGATGTCGGACAGGATTTCCGACACCGCGCCGGGGCGCACGCCCATCGCCGCCGCCAGACCGCCCTTGGTCTTGCCCGGCCTCTGCAGCCCCCGCTCAATCATCCTGACATCCAGCATGGCGCCATCTTTTCCGAATTCCAGAAATAATAGCAATTCCGATTATCAGAAATCGGACTTGACATTTATTTCGGAATATCAGAAATTAAGAACGTAACGGAAACATCGGGGATGGGCGGCGATGCAATCGAGCTGGCAGGCGGCACATTCACAGGCGCTCCGCGAATATCTCGCCAAGGGCATGTCCTATTCGGAAATCGCCGACGCGGTGAATGCGAAGTTCGGAACCGCCTATTCCCGCAGTTCCGCGATCGGTCGCGCCAGGCGCATGGGGCTGGCCGGTCCGGAGCGGCCGCCCGACAGCCTCGAGCAGGGGCCGAAGCGGGCGCCGAGAGCCCAGGCGTCACGGCTGAGCCAGCCGCGTGAGCGTCATATTCCCGAATTCTTGCGGCCGATACCGGCCTTCGAACGGGTGGAGCGGCCAAAGCTGCGCTGTGTCGAGATCGTGCCGCGTCACCTCTCGCTTGTCGATCTCGAATCCGGCGATTGCCGCTATCCCTATGGCGGTGACGAGGAGGGCGAAGCCATCACTTTCTGCGGTCATCCGCAGCAGGAGGGTTCGAGTTACTGCGCGCCGCATTTTCATCTGACGCGCAATCCCGACAGCCGGTTGGAGCGGGCAGCCGGTCCGATTTCAATTCGGCTAGTGGAGGTAGCATGAATACGCCCGTCGCGATCATCGTCGTGAGAATAAAACCGCTCCCGCGCTGCCATCGCATCGCGCATTTGCATGCGCTGCTGCGGCGGCAACCGGCCGGCTCCCTTCGCCGCGGGCAATTGGCGGCACTGCTGCGTGCCGAGCTGGCGGCGTGGTCGCCCGGCGAGGGGCGCATCACGTGAACCGTCCGTGGATGCCGCTTTATGTCGGCGATTATCTCGGTGACACCGGCCACCTGACTACGGCGCAGCACGGGGCGTATCTGCTCCTGATGATGCACTATTGGCGCAAGGGCGAACTGCCCGACGACGACCGGCAGCTTTCCAAGATCGCAAAGCTGCCGCTCAGGACCTGGTGCGAGTATCGCCCGACCTTGCAGGATTTCTTCTACGAGGGTTGGAAGCACAAGCGGATCGATGCCGAGCTTGCGAAAATGCTCTGCGTCTCGCAAAAGCGCGCAATCGCCGGGCAAAAGGGCGGCATGGGCTCGGCACTCGCGCGCATGAAGCTGGAAAATGCGTCGCGCTCCGGGCGCGCCGCGCCGCGAGCAATTGCTGCGCCGCCGTCGGGCCCGGCTCAGGCAAACGCCGACCACTCACACCCACGCTCACATCAGACTCTTCTTCGGGCGCGCGCGGCGCCCGGCGATTGCGGACAACCATCGGAGAAGCCCGCCATCGCCGTCAGCCCCGATCTGGCCGCCTATGTCGCGAGGCGAACGAGCTAGCCCCGCGAACATGAGTGGCGTTTTCAATCCTGTTTCTGCAAGGGAGTAATCCAGATATGGCGCGTGCCAAACGCAACAAGAACCACCGCTCGGCCAGGGTTCATGACCGGCGGTCGAAGGATCTGCCGCGCAACGCCGAGGTGGCGGCGGTTGAAGTTGACGATCCCTTGGGCCTCGAACCCGGTGAAAAGATCGTCACGCTGCGTTCGCTACGCAACGATCCCCTGGGCAAGCTGCATTCGCGTCGCCAGATCGACGAGGCGCAATTCCAGGGCGGGCGGGCCTTTCAGGACGATTGGGAGAAAGCCGAGCGCGGGCCGCAGGCGGTCGATCCGACCCGGGAATATGTCGACGGCGGGCAGGCGCGGGAGCCGATCACCGAACGCCAGCGCAAGGCGGTGCTGCGGCTCAACCGCGCCGAGCGCGAACTCGGCGCCGACGGCTCGGCGCTGGTGCACGAGGTGTTGATCCAGGGCATAACGATGGAGCAGATCGGGGAGCGGCGCGGCTTGCGCGGCCAGCGCTGGATCGACTATTTCGCGCGGCGTTTTCGCGAATGCCTCGACCGGCTGGCGCTGATCTACGGCTTTGCGACGGAGAAGCGGTAGTTGGGCGGACGTGAATTGGGGCCGCTGGCTTTTGCAGAACGACGCCCAACCTGCCTCCTTGAAAGCAGAACCTGCGGGCCGCCTGGCTCGCCCGGTATGCGATGGACTAGTTCATGGCGACGATGCCGATGTTGAGGGTGGTCGCATACGCGACCCAGAGCAGATACGGCGCCAAGAGCCACGCCGCGGGGCGGTCGACGCGCGATGCCGTCACAATCGTCGCGCCAATGGCGACAAACAGAGCAACGATGATGACGAGCGCGGTTCTGGTGCCGTGCCAGCCGAAGAACACCGGCGACCACAGCGCATTGAGCGCAAGCTGGATCAGAAACCAGATCATCGCCCTGGTGCGGGCGGCGGACGGCGTGTACAGATCCCACAGCCGCCAGAAGCTGAAAGCCATCAGAACATAGAGAACGGTCCAGGCGATTGGAAATGCCGACGGCGGCGGCGTCCAGGATGGCTTCGCCAGTTCGGCGTACCAGGTCGGAATCTCCGGTCGCGTCACCAGCCCTTCCAGCGTGCCGACGGCGAGGCACAGCAACAGGCTGAGCACCAGCCGAACCATCGACTTCGATTTCATGTCGTTCGCTCCGAAAAAGGTCCGCGGCTTTCGCGATTCCGGAGCAAGCATAGCATCGCAAAGCCGCCAAGTGCGAAATGGCGTTGTTGACGCAAATCAACCACCTAATTCCGTCCAGCCGCTATCAAGGGTACCGGAAGAGGGGATGCTCTTCTGCTCATGCTGTAATCGATGAAGGGTCTTGAAATGTTCAGGCGTAAAGGTTTGCTTTCTTCGGCCGGTCGCGTCGTCGTCGCGGCAGTCATCGGCGCACTCGCGGTCACTCTGGCGGAGCCGCCGATGGCGGTAGCCGCCTCCATAGGTCCGGCCGGCAACGGCGTGTCGGCCGCTGTGCCGTCGAGCGGCGCCACCGATGTCAGCGCGCGCCGCCGGCACTATCGTCGCGGCGGCAATGCCGCCGGCCTCGCAATCATGGGAATGATGATCGGGACCATGGGGGCCGCGATCGCCGCCCAACAGCGGCGCGATGCCTATTACGATTACTACGGCTATTACGGGCCGCCGCCGGTTTATTATGGACCGCCGGTCTACGGATACGGCCCGTATTACGGCCGCCGCTTCTACCGATACTATCCATACTAGGATGCAACGCGGATCCGGCGACGGATCGCGCGGATAATATTAAAATTCCGCGCAATCCGCGCCGGCTCGACAACCGATGCTTTACATTTGGCCGGCCTTGGGCGCATCCGGGGGCGAACACACTCCGCCAAACCGGATTGTATCGGGCTCAGGCCCCGCATCTGACGGCACGGTAAAGAATGGGTTTCTAAGCCGGTCGCCATGGCGTTTTACGGCTGGCAGAGGCGCAATTGCGCAAATCTGCGCAGCTAGACGCAGGAAAATGCAGCTCGCCATCTCAAGATTGCCGCAGCGCAGGGCATGGTCCATGGACCGACGCCGGTCCAGTTCCATGGATGGAACTAATTGTAGGTAAATTGATGCACGCCGATTTAGCCGCTCTTAGAGCCCCGTTGGTACTTCTACCTCCATTGAAACCGTCTCAACGGAAACCCACAGGAGGCAGGCTTGAAGCGTACTTTCTTGAAATTCTTGTCGGATCAATCCGGCGCCACCGCGATTGAATACGGGCTCATCGCAGCGGGTATCTCCCTGGCGATTATTGCCGTCGTGAACGGTCTGGGCACCACGCTCAACGACAAGTTCACGTCGATCAACAGCTCGCTGAAGTAAGTTCTGCCTGTCTCCTTCTCAAGGAGCCTCGCAAACTCCATGAGGTCCAACCCCGCCGGAGCATCCGGCGGGGTTTTTTATTGACCGCAGGCGCGTCGGCGTCGAGCCGTCAGCCGCCGGCGCGCGCGCCCCACGGGGCTAATTGAAACCGACCTTGACGAAGAACGCCAGAAACGCGCCGCCCGCCACGGTACAGATGGCAGCGACGACCAGCGGCGCCAGCGAGTCCTGCCGGTTGTCCGGCTCCAGCACCGCGCTGCCCGGCTGGTCCGGATCGTAATAGACGGTCACGGGTTGTCCCTGCCGATACTGGCCGGCGGCTTTTTCCGCGAGTTCGCGAAGACCGTAAATGCCGGTCCATCCCCAATTCTCCGCCGTGCCGACGAAGTCGCGCTTGCCCACCTGGTAGGCGTAGCGCAGATCGACCTGATAGCGATGGATCATGCGGATGATCGACTTGTCGTCGCGGCTGGTGTCCTCGATCTGCTCCTCGATCACATCAGATGCGGTGATGATGCCGGGCACGGTCGGCCATCGCGCGCTGGCACTGGCCAGCCGCCGCGTCCGCGCAAATCCCGCCACGCTGAAGGCCGCGCCGAGCAGGGCGAGGCCCGGCAGCGCGAAGGCGAACAGCGGAACGCCATTGCCGGTGTAGAGCACGTGGCCGGCGACCGCATGCGCCACCAGGATGGCGGCGATGACGCCGAAGATGATGGTGAAGGCGGACTGAGCTGCGAGATTGCCTTGCTGGTCCGGCTCCAGCAGGGCGTTCTTGGCGTCGGCCGGGTCGATATAGACGTCGACGCGGGCGCCGACCGGATATCGCGCGACTTGCCGGCCCGCGAGCACGCGCGTCGTCAGCGGCAGGCCGCCGATCCTGACCTGGTCGCTCTTGAACTCCTGGCCGCCGGCGCGGTAGCGATAGCGGATGACGGGCGTGGCGTCGTTCAAATCGTCGGAGACGTGCGCGGCCGGCTGGTCCACCCCGGAGACGGCGATGACACCCTCGACCTTGTCCCAGCTCATGGCCGCCCGCATCCGGCCGCGCAGGCGAACGAGATTGAACAGCATGCCGGCAAACATCAGCAGGCAAACGCCGGCGGCAATTTGAGTCCATAGCAATTGATGGGCATCCAGCATTGGATTCCTCAGGTGTGCTCAGGATTTTCGGATGAAATGTCTCGCCGCGGCCGAGATCCCGCCGCTGGCGGCGACGTTCACTGGTGGGGCAGGATGGCTTAGGGTGTGCTATAGGGTTCGACCCGCAGCGAGGAATTGGCCAGCAGGCCTATTTTCGCGGTCGGCGCCTGCTGCAATTCTCCGTTCGGGCCGCGGTGCACGTTGTATTGCCACACCGTCAAGTCGCCCTTCTGTGCCAGCGCGTACGCCACCGCGCTCGCGTCCGAGCCGCCTAGCGCCTTCAGCTCGTCGGCCGAAAGCCCGATGACGATCTCGTCCTTGACGGTGACGACCTTGAACAGGTCGGTCCTGGTCTCCTCGCCCCATGCGGCCGGCGCGCCGGCGAGCATGAGAACCGCCAGAGCGCCGCACTTCAATTGATCGCGCAGAGACAGCATGCCGTTACCCCCTTGATGCCTGACGACGCACGCGCCTCTGAAGCCGAGCCGCCGGCTCGGTAGTCAGGGCGTGGTCTTGGTCGCACGCAGCATTGGTCGCGTTGGGGTCGGTTTTAGTTCACCGGCGTTTGACCGCTCGCATGGCGGGGAGGGGCTTTGCCGGGCCTAGTGCTTCGGTTGCGGTTCGGATGTCAGCGATTCCGAATGGGACGCGTCATACACCAGCCACAGCTCGAGCGCGGCCAGGAACGTCACAACAGCGCCCACGACGATGCTGAAATGCATCGCCCTTGTGTGGGCAAAGCCAAGCACCCAGGGCGAAACGATGAGCCAGAGACCCAGCAGCAGGTTGACCCATTCTTCCCAGTTGGCGAACGCCACCATCGCCGCCAGCGACAGGATGGCGATCGCGGCGCCGCTTGCCCGCAGATCCGCCGCCGCGGTCCCATTTGCCATCGCGAATAGCCAAGGCGATATCAACAGGAACATCGCCAGCAGCAAATTGTACAGATCGAGTGCCGACTCATGCCGCCATGTTTTCATGTGCAATATCTTCATGCCAGCCTCCGTTGGTTTCCCTAACTCCGCTGTTCATACGCATCCGCGCTGTTGATATCCTTGCCGGTGTAGTCGGTCATCAGTGCGGTCGCGATCAGGGTAATGACGGCGCACAGCGCGATATACACCGCGATCGCGGTCGCCGAATGGAAGGTGCCGTACAGCCATGTTGCGATCAGCGGTGCCGGGCCGCCGGCGATGACGGAGGCGAGCTGATAGCCGAGCGAGGAACCCGAGTAGCGCAGGCGTCCGGTAAAGCTTTCGGCGATCAGGGCGGCCTGCGGGCCGTACATCATGTCGTGCGGAATCAGCGAAAGGATGATCGCGACGAAGATGATCGGCGCCGATCCGGTGTTCAGCAGCGCGAAATAGATGAAGCCGAACACGCCGGTCGTGACCGCGCCGATCATGTACATGTTCTTGCGCCCGATCTGGTCGGACACATGGCCGAACAGCGGTATCGAGACGAACGACAACACGGAAGCCGCCAGCACCGCGGTGAGGAGGAAATCGCGGGAAACATGCAGGCTACCGATGCCGTAGGAGAAGACGAAGGCTGTGAAGATGTAGAACGGCGCCTGTTCGGCCATGCGCGCAAAGGCGGACAGCAGGATCTCCTTCGGATACTGTCTGATAACCGTCACCATCGGGGTGCGCTCGAGCTTGCGCTCGGCCAGCAATTTGGCAAACACCGGGGTTTCCAGGATGCCGAGCCGGATGTAGAGGCCGACGCCGACCAACACGAGGCTAAGCGCGAACGGGATGCGCCAGCCCCATGCCAGGAATTGTTCGCCAGACATCTGGCTGAACGCCAGCACCGCGAGGTTGGCGAGGAATAGCCCGCACGGCACGCCGAATTGCGGCCACGACGCGATCAGCCCGCGCGAATGATTGCCGCGCGCCCATTCCATCGACATCAGCACCGAGCCGCCCCATTCGCCGCCGACGCCGATGCCCTGGATGAAACGCAGCACCGTGAGGATCACCGCGCCCCAGATGCCGACGCTCGCATAGGTCGGGACCACGGCCACCGCCGCGGTGGCCAACCCCATCAACAGCAACGTCGCGATCAGCGTCGATTTGCGGCCGATGCGGTCGCCGTAATGCCCGAAAATGGCGGCGCCGATCGGACGTGCAATGAAGCCCACCGCATAGATCGCAAACGCCTCGAGCGTCCCGACCCATGGATCGGAGTGCGGGAAGAACAGCTTGGCGAAAACGAGGCCGGTGACGGTGCTGTACAGGAAGAAGTCGTACCATTCGATCGCGGTCCCGATCGTGGAGGCGATGACGGCGCGGCGAAGCTGAACCTGGTGCTCGGCTGGGGTGAGGGGAGCGGCCTCGATATCGAGGGTTGCCATGAGCTTGTCCTCCGCAACAGCCCCCGGCGGGAGTTAGGCCAAGAGCCGGCCTTTTCGGAGAAACGCGCCTCGCGGCCAGGGGTTCCTGCGATTGGGGCCAGAGGGCGGCTAGACTTTAGGCGGATGAACCTTATGGGCGGCGGCGTCGTCAAAGGAAGGTAATATCTGGGGGACCATCATGAAATTTGCCGTTGCCGCTTGCTTTGTCACTTTTATTGCGGCCGCGTCAGGTTCGGCGGCGAAGGCGGCGGATGCATCCTACATCGGAACGTGGAAGCTCGCTGGCGCGGTGGTGGCGCCGTGGGCCGATCCGAAACGGAAGCCGGACGGCACCGAGATGACGCGTCTGATCGGCAAGACCATCGTGTTCCAGGCCAAACAAATCGCCGGTCCGCAGCCGTTCGCCTGCAAGGCGCCGCACTACCAGGAGAGCGATTTCACCGCCGACATGCTGTTCCAGGGCGCCTTCGAAGAGATGCAATCGAGGAACAAGTCGGTCGACCCGGACAAGCTCGCCACCTCGCTCGGTTTTGCCGGAAAGAAAGTCAAGACGCTGGAGACCGGCTGCGAGATGGATTTTCATTTTGTCGATGCCGCGACCGCGGAAATCGGCCTCAACGATTACGTCTATACGTTGAAGAAGCAGTAGCGGCAGGCTGGCGACGAGGCGGCGGCATGCGGGCGGCTTCGGACATGCTAGACTCCCGCCATGAACATGCTGCTTCTGAAGGCATTCGCCGGACTGCTGTTCCTTTTCGTCGCGATGGCGGCGCTGCTGTTCGTCCCGGCCGGCACCAGTAACTACTGGCAGGCATGGACGTTCCTCGCCGTCTATTTCGCATGCTCGATCGCGCTCTCCCTCTACCTCATGATAGCGGATCCGGCGCTGATGCGGCGGCGGATGCGGGGAGGGCCCACCGCCGAGAAGGAACCGGTTCAGAAGATCATCATGATCATCACGTCGCTGGGGTTCGTCGGCCTGCTTGTCGTCCCCGCGCTCGATCATCGCTTCGCCTGGTCGCAGATGTCGCCCATGATGGCGCTGGCGGGAGACGTGCTGGTCGCGATCGGCTGGCTCGCCATCTTTGTCGTGTTCAGGGAAAACAGCTTCACCTCCGCGACCATCGAACTGGCGCCGGATCAGAAAGTCATCTCAACCGGTCCCTATGCGTTGGTGCGGCACCCGATGTATGCGGGCGCTCTCGTCATGCTTCTCGGCATCCCGATCGCGCTCGGTTCGTGGTGGGGGATGCTTGTCTTCGCGGCGATCCTGCCCGCGCTGATCTGGAGGCTGTTCGAGGAAGAGAAATTTCTGGCCCGGAACCTCGCAGGCTATGTCGAGTACCAGAATAAAGTGAGGTACCGGCTGATCCCGGCGATCTGGTAACCTTTCGCGACCGGACCGGCCATTCCGCGTCGGCCCCTTATGATCCGGTCAGGCGGCGGA
>JBAUUA010000072.1:0-4218 GCA_049582465.1 Bradyrhizobium sp.
GCCACCCAGCGCTGGGCGGTTTCGCGCAGCATCAGGGCCTGCGAATCGAACCACCGTCCCTGATAGAGCAAGCGGCCAAGGCGCATGCCGCTGATGCGGTATTGCTCGATGGTGTCTTCGTTGTGGATGCCGGTGAGCAGGCGCTCGTAGGCGATGTGCAGCAGCGCCATGCAGGGAGCTTCGTAAATGCCGCGGCTCTTTGCCTCGATGATCCGGTTCTCGATCTGGTCGCTCATGCCGAGGCCATGTCGGCCACCGATGGCGTTGGCCTCGAGAAACAGCGCGACCGGATCGGCGAACGTCTGGCCGTTCAGCGCGACCGGCTGTCCCTCCACAAAACGCACGGTGACCGTTTCGGCCTTGACGACACAATCGTCGCGCCAAAACGATACTCCCATGATGGGCGTGACGATTTTGATGCCACTGTCCAGGCGCTCGAGATCCTTGGCCTCGTGGGTCGCGCCGAGGATATTGCTGTCGGTCGAATACGCCTTCTCGGCGCTCATCTTGTAGCCGAAACCATGGGCGGTCATGAACGCCGACATTTCCGCGCGGCCGCCCAGTTCGTCGATGAACTGCTGGTCGAGCCAGGGCTTGTAGATCTTGAGACTCGGATTGGTCAGCAAGCCGTAGCGGTAGAACCGCTCGATATCGTTGCCTTTGAAGGTCGAGCCGTCACCCCAGATGTTGACGCCGTCCTCCTTCATGGCCGCGACCAGCATCGTACCCGTCACGGCGCGACCAAGCGGCGTGGTGTTGAAGTACGTCGTGCCGCCGGTGCTGATATGGAAAGCACCGGATTGGATCGCGGCGATGCCTTCGTGGACCAATGGCGTGCGGCAATCCACGAGTCGGGCTTTTTCGGCGCCATATTCCAGGGCCTTGCGCGGGATCTCGTCGTAGTCGGCCTCGTCGGGTTGACCGAGATTGGCGGTATAGGCGAAGACCCGGGCGCCTTTCTGCTTCATCCACAGCAGGGCCGCGCTGGTGTCGAGACCGCCCGAGAAGGCAATGCCGACTTTCTCCCCTTTGGGCAGGCCTTTCAAAATCTTACTCATGGAGCTTCCAATCGGTCAAAATAGCTGATGCCGTTTTGCGGCTTGAGCGCGCGAATATCAAATTTCGGGCCGATGGGCACGCGATTAATGGCGGCCGGCGTGATGAAGTCGCTCACACCGATGGCTTGGGCCCGACATCGCGGCCGCGCCATTTCTGGAAAAAGCGATAGCCCGGCCAGGCCAGCCGCGTCAGCGCCGCATCGACGGCCGCATCCGACAGCCGGGTCGAGGGCCAGCGGTAAATCCAGGCATAGGCCAGCCAGATCACCAGAAACGTCACCAGGCCTGCAATCGCGACATCGGTGAAGAAATGCCCGCCGAACGCCATTCTCAGCAGGCTCGTGGTGACGCCGAACAAGGTGGCCGCGGCATAGGCGAGCGGCCGCCATGCCGGCGGCGTCAGCGCCGCGGGCGCAAAGGTCCAGAACGCGGTGGCGCCTTCGCCGGAGAAGAACGAGCAGTTTTTCGCGCAGGCGCCGCGCGGATCCCACCACGCCACGAATTGATCCGGCCCGTTGAATTGCGTCACCACCACCGGGCGCGGCCGGCCCCAATAGCTCTTGAAGGTGAGATTGGTGAGGACGCCGGCGGAAAGCGTAAGCGTGACCAGCAGGAAGACGATCGCGCGTCCGGAGATCAACAGCGGGCGGTCCGGCCGCACCAGCTTTACCACCAGCGCGACGATCGCCGGCAGCGCAAGCCCCCATGCGATCCACATCGCGCCGTCGCGTGCGATTGCCGCGAGCGTGTTGAGTTTCAAGGGAAATGATTTGGTGGTCGCGTCGTAGAACAGGCCGGCGAGCTTCAGATCGAGTTCGGGAAAAATCCCGAACAGCAATCCGACGGCAAGCGCCAGCGCCAGCGCGATGAAAAGTCCGGTCCGGTTCATGGCGCGGGGTTTAGCCGAGGCGGTTCACCGTGAAAAGGCTTCGCGGCGCTGTTCGTCACGACGGCGGCGGCAATGGCGATTGCGACGGCAGCGGAGGCGGCGGCTTCAAGGGGCGCGGTGGTTCGCGCCAGGCGCCGGCATTGCGGCCCGCGATCATCCAGTACACCATGCCGGCAACGATGCCCGCGCCGGTCATAATTTCGAGGTGACGCCGGACGATGCCCTCGAAACGAAGCGTCTCGGTGTCGAACGGAATCAGGCCGAGATAGCAGGCGAGCCCGACGAGACCGCCGCCGATCGCATAGGTCAGCGCGCCCCTGACATAAAATGCTTCGGTGATCAGGACCACGAGCATCGCCGGCAGCAGCGCAAAACCGCTGATGAAGATGAAGCCGAAGCCGATCACGACGTTCAGCGCGCCCTGATCGACGGGACCGGCGCCGAGTTCGCTGAATTCCGGAAACAGCACCGCGCAGACCACGATCATTCCCGCCACCAGGCAGGCGGCGAGGAAGGCGAACAGGATGACGAACAGGCGGCCGATCAGTGCCATAAGTTCGCGGCCTCAATCCGTCATCGCCATTGCGCGCAGCGCCTGACGCTCGCGCGCCGACAGTTTCTCGGTCTCCGACTTCAGCTGGCCGCAGGCGGCGAGGATGTCGCGGCCGCGCGGCGTGCGCACCGGCGAGGAGTAACCGGCGTTGAAGATGTATTCGGAAAATTTTTCGATCTGCTCCCAGTCCGAACATTCGTAACGGGTGCCCGGCCACGGATTGAACGGAATGAGATTGATCTTGGCCGGAATGCCCTTGAGCAGCTTCACCAGGAGCCTGGCGTCGTCGAGCGAATCGTTGACGTCCTTGAGCATCACATATTCGAAGGTGATGCGCCGCGCATTGGAGGAGCCGGGATAATCGCGGCACGCCCGCAGCAATTCGGCAATCGGATATTTCCGGTTCAGCGGCACCAGTTCGTTGCGCAATTCGTCGCGCACCGCGTGCAGCGAGATCGCCAGCATGACGCCGATTTCTTCGCCGGTGCGGATGATGTTGGGCACCACGCCCGAGGTCGACAGCGTGATGCGGCGACGGGAAATGCCGATGCCCTCATTGTCGGAAACGATCAACAGCGCGTCGCGCACCGGTTCGAAATTGTACAAGGGTTCGCCCATCCCCATCATCACCACATTGGTGACGAGGCGGCTGCCGGTCGGCGTTTCGCGGTCGGCCCAGTCATTGAGGCGATCGCGCGCCACCATGATCTGGCCGACGATCTCGCCCGCGGTGAGATTGCGCACCAGCCGCTGGGTGCCGGTGTGGCAGAACGAGCAATTCAGCGTGCAGCCGACTTGCGAGGAAACGCACAGCGTGCCGCGATCGGTTTCCGGAATATAGACGCACTCGACCTCATGCGCCTTCTCGACCGAATCGCCGCTCGGCAGCCGCAGCAGCCATTTGCGGGTACCGTCGGCGGAGACCTGCTCGGCGACCACTTCGGGACGCGCCACGGTGAAATGGGCCTCGAGTGAGCTGCGCATTTCCTTGGAGATGCTGGTCATCTCGTCGAAATTCCGGGCACCGCGGACATAGATCCAGTGCCACAGCTGCTGCACGCGCATCTTGCGCTGCGCCGGCGCCACGCCGATTTCGCCCAGCCGTTCGGCGATCTCGGCGCGCGACAGGCCGACCAGCGAGGGCTTTGCCGGCGGCACATAGGTTTCAAGCGCGATCTTTTCCAAGGGCGCGCCGGCGCCGGAACCGGGCTCGATCGAAGCAGAAGTCATGGTTTCGCTCATGGAACACCAAATAGGCCTTCCAGGGTCGGCTGGAAAGGCTTCAAACGCACCGATATTGACGACAAAAGCCGCCTAGCGCTTGCAATCCTGCGCCAGTCGGTCGAGCGCCTGGGCAAGTCCCTTCAGCGAGAAGGTATCCGTGGTCTCGGTGCCCTTGGCCGAGACGCCTTTGACCACGGCGTCGGCGGACTTGCGCATCGCTTCGACCATCCGTTCTTCTTCGGCGGCATTCTTGATCCAGAGCCCATCGCCCTGGGCGTACATCGCATAGGTGCCACCACCGACCTCCAGCGTCGATTCCGATCCCGGCTTCAGCGCGTAGCCGATCATGATCGAGACTTCGTTGGTGACTTTCTCCGCCGGACGCGTGGAAACGAACGCATAGGCCGGGTCACGCGGCCGATTCGGCGGATTGGTTTTCGACGATGACGGCTTTGCCAGCGCAAAGCACACCTTCTTGCCATTGGGCGTTGCGG
>JBAUUA010000073.1:0-3193 GCA_049582465.1 Bradyrhizobium sp.
GTCTGCATGCCGTCCAAGATCGCCGCGTCGTTCTCGATGCAGACGATCAGGGAGCCGCTCATCGGCGTCCTCGAGAGCGGGGTCGCGGTGGTGACGGCCGCGGTGTAGTTGATCGCCTTCGCGGTCGGTACCATCACCGAAAACACCGAGCCGCCGGCGCCGGTGGCATCGAGCGCGATGCCGTGGTTGAGGACGCGCGCGAGGCGTTCGACGATCGACAGCCCAAGGCCGAGGCCGCGCGCGATCCGCGCGCCCTGCTCGAGCCGGTGAAACTCCTTGAAGATCTCGCCGCGCTTGAGCACGGGAATGCCGACGCCGGTGTCGTAGACGCCGATCTGCAGGCTTTGGCCGTGGCGCCGGCAGCCGACCAGCACGCGGCCGTGCGGGGTATATTTGATGGCGTTGGAAATCAGGTTCTGCAGCAGCCGCCGCAGCATCAGGCGATCGGACTCCACCGGCAGCGAGCACGGCACGAAGCTCAGCTTCAGCCCCTTGGCGCGTGCGATCGGCGCGAATTCGATCTCCAGCGAGCGCATCAGGTCGCTCATCTTGAAGCTCGTGATCGACGGCGTCATGGCGCCGGCGTCGAGCCGCGAAATATCCAGGAGCGCGCCGAGGATTTCCTCGATCGCCTCCAGCGAATCGTCGATGTTTTCGACCAGCCGCGAATCCTCGCCGCCGGACTGACGCTCGACCAGGCTCGTGACATAGAGCCGCGCCGCGTTCAGCGGCTGCAGGATGTCGTGGCTGGCGGCGGCCAGGAAGCGCGTCTTGGAGATGTTGGCGTCCTCGGCGGTGCTCTTGGCCAGCGCCAGTTCCGAATTCAGCCGCGTCAGTTCCTCGGTGCGGTCGCGCACGCGTTTTTCCAGCGTGGCGTTGGCGCGCTCCAGCGCTTCGGCGGCCTCGAAGGAGGGCGTGACGTCTGAAAAAGTGATGACCAGTCCGCCGCCGGGCATCCGGTTGGAGCGCACCTCGATCACCATGTGACGATCGGGCAATCTTTCCAGATAGGGCTCGCCTTCCGTGGTATAGGCGGCAAGGCGCATTTCCAGCAATGAGCTGTTATCGGCTTCGCCGAAGCCGGGCGGGCTGATTGCTCCCATGAACTCGAGGATTTCCTGCAAGGGAATCCCGATCTGGACGAGATGAAGCGGCAACCCCAGAATTTCGCCGAACTGCCGGTTCGAACAGATCAGCTGCAAATCCGCGTCGAACACGGCGATGCCCTGCCGCACATGATTCAGCGCGGTCTGCAGGATCTCGCGATTGAAGTGCAGCGCGGCGTGGGAATCGTCGAGCAGCTTCAGCGCGGCCTTGGCGGAGACGGTGCGCTTGCGCAGCAATAGCGACATCACCAGACGCGAAGACGCCGCGCCGATCGAAGAGGCGATCAGATGTTCGGCGTGCTGCAGCAGCTCGAAATCGGCCGGCGCGGCCGGGTCCAGTCTCGCATTATGGCTCACCGCGAAGGCTTCGAACGAATGGCGCGCGCGGTCGGGCCCCAGATACTGCGCCACCGTGCTCTGGATGTCCTGCACCGTCACCGTGGTGCGCCAGCGCCGGAAAGTCGGCGTCGGCGCCAGCGCATCCGGCACGAACAGGTCGGCCTGCAATCGCTCGATCGAGGACGGCTGGCGCGCCAGCGACAGCACCACGTAGGTCAGGACGTTGAGCGAAAGCGACCAGAGGGCGCCATGCAGCAGCGGCGGCAGATCGGCGCCGAACAGGGCTTGCGGACGCAGCGCCTCGATGCCGAACGGCCCATGCTGCAGGATCAGCATGCCCGCGGTATTGCCGTCCATGAAACTCGGCAGAAACAGCGTGTAGGCCCACACCGCGCCGCCGACCAGCATGCCGCCCATGGCGCCGCGCGCGGTCGCGCGCCGCCACAACAGGCCGCCGAAAAACGCCGGCGCCAGCTGCGCGATGGCCGCGAATGACAACAGGCCTATCGCCGCGAGCTGCGTGTTGCCGAGCGCGCGGTAGTAGAAATACGCCATCGCCATGATGCCGAAGATCGCGAAACGCCGAACCTTGAGCAGGAAATAGCCAAAATCCTTCTGGCGCGCGGCCGATTGCGGGCCGCGCTGCAGCACCAGCGGAACGATGATGTCGTTGGAGACCATGACCGAAAGCGCGACGCATTCCACGATCACCATCGCGGTCGCCGCCGACAGGCCCCCGACGAAGACGCCGACGCTGAGCAGGGGAGCATTTCCCTCCATCGGCAACGCCAGCACGTACATGTCGCTGTCGACCGCGCCGAACGGGAAGATGATGAGACCCGCTAGCGCGATCGGAATCACGAACAAATTGATAGCGACCAGATAGAACGGAAACAGCCAGCGTGCCCGGCCGACCTCGGCATCGGTGGAATTCTCCACCACGCTGACGTGGAACTGGCGCGGCAGCAGCATGATGGCGCAGAACGACAATAGCACCATGGTGAGGAAGTTGCCGATGGAGGGCGTGTAATCGATGGCGCGCACCGCCTCGGGCGTCTTCATCGCGCGTTCGATCAGCTCATGCGGGCTGAACATCCAGAACGTGACGAAGGCCCCGGCGGCGATGAACGCCACCAGCTTGACGATGGATTCGGTGGCGACCGCCAGCATCAGCCCATGCTGGTGTTCGGTGGCGTCGGTCTGGCGGGTGCCGAACAGCACCGCGAAGGCCGCCATCGCCAGCGTCACCATCAGCGCGATGTCGCCGATGATCGGAATGTGGGAAAACGCTTGGTCCTCGCTCAGGATGGTTTCAAGCGAGGAGGCCACAGCCTTGAGCTGGAGCGCGATATAGGGAACCGATCCGATGATCGCGATCAGGGCGACGGTTGCCGCGACGGCCTGGCTCTTGCCGTAGCGCGCGGCGATGAAATCGGCGATCGAGGTGATGTTCTGGGATTTCGCCAGCTGGATCACCCGGCGCAACAGCGGCGTGCACAGCCCGATCATCAGGATCGGGCCGATATAGATCGCGAGAAAATCGACGCTGGTGCGGGTGGCGAATCCGACCGAGCCGAAGAACGTCCAGGACGTGCAATAGATCGCCAGCGACAGCGGATAGATCAGCCCGCTGGCGCGGCCGCGCTGCGTCGGCGACAGGCGGTCGCCATAGCTCGCCACCAGGAACAGGAACCCGATGTAGCCGAAGGCGGCTGCGATCACGCCCCAGTCGTGCAGCATCGCTGCTT
>JBAUUA010000074.1:0-1598 GCA_049582465.1 Bradyrhizobium sp.
CGGAAGCTGCGACCACGCCGGTGGTGGCCGCGAGCAGGGCGCCGACGAACACGACGGCGTATGCGAGGCCGCCGCGGATGGTGCCGAACAACTGCCCGATGGTGTCGAGCAGGTCTTCCGCCATGCCGGATCGTTCGAGCACCAGTCCCATGAAGGTGAAGAACGGGATCGCCAGCAGCGTGTCGTTGTTCATCACGCCGTAGACGCGCTCGGGAAGCGCCTGCAGGAAGTCGGGGCGGAATTCCCCGAGCTGGATGCCGACGAAGGCGTAGATCAGCCCGACCGCGCCGAGCGAGAACGCCGCCGGATAGCCGAGCAGCAGCACGACGACCAGCGACGCGAACATGATCGGCGCCATATTGGCGATAAGAAACGCAGACATCTATTCCCCCCGCGACCGCGTCGGCGATCAGTTCTTTTCGATCGAGCCGACGAGGTGCTCGACTTCAGCCTCGAGCGCACTCACCTGTGATGCGTGTGGATCCGGAATGATCCCGCGCATCACCGCGATGCGCTTGATCAGTTCGGAAACACCTTGGGCCAGCAGAAGCGTGAATCCGATGATGATCAGCGATTTGGCAGGCCATTGCGGCAAGCCCCCGGCGTTGCCCGATTGCTCGTTGATCTCGACCGAGCGCATGAAGAACGGCCCGCCGGTGATGATCATGATGATGCACAGCGGCATCAGGAACACCACGTGCCCAAGGACGTCGATGCTGTCCCGCACCGGCTTCGGCAGCATCTGGTTGACGATATCGATGCGGATATGTTCGTTGTCGAGCAGCGTCCATGGTGAGCACAGCAGGAACACGATGCTGAACAACACCCATTGAAGCTCGAGCCAGGAGTTGGACGAAGTATCGAAAACCTTGCGCACGATGGCATTGACCGCGGACACGACCACCGCGAGCAGGATCAGCCATGCCAGCCGCTTGCCGGTCCAGCGTGTGAACGCGTCGATCCCGCGACTCAATTTAAGGAGCGATTGCAACGATAGTCCTCCCCAGTTACGCCTCTGCCGTCTTGAACTGCACCGCTTCGGTGCAGGGGCCTATCCGGCCGGGCGAGCATGAAGCCGCCGCACCATTCCAGCGCCCGATGCCCCCGTCAATCGGAAGTTTGTTGATATTGAAAGGGAAATCCGGCCCGCCGATAGCATCGCGCGGGCCGCGCTTCAACCCCCGGTGACGCTCATATGGCGGCTGACGCTCGGGCGGTTGTGCCGGCGGTCGATGATGAAGTCGTGGCCCTTCGGCTTCAGGCCGATGGCGCGGTCGATCGCGGTGCTGAGCAGTTCGTCGCCGGCGGAGGCCCGCAGCGGTTTGCGCAAATCGGACGCATCCTCATGGCCGAGGCAGGTGTGCAGCGTTCCGGTGCAGGTGATCCTGACCCGGTTGCAGGACTCGCAGAAATTATGAGTCATCGGCGTGATGAAGCCGAGCTTGCCACCGGTCTCGCTGACGCGAACGTAGCGCGCGGGCCCGCCGGTATTATCGTCAAGGTCGGTCAGGGTATATTGCTGGGCGAGGCGGGCGCGAACCAGCGACAGCGGCACATACTGGTCGATCCGCCCCTCGCCGATGTCGCCCATCGGCATC
>JBAUUA010000075.1:0-1799 GCA_049582465.1 Bradyrhizobium sp.
GGGGCATCGTTGCTGTTCGTGCCGGGCAGTCGTCTGATGCCGCCGGGTGCCTATGTCGCCCGCATCAAGATCCAGGGATTGATCCGCGGAAATCAGGATCGCGTCGAAGCGTTGGCGCGGCTCGGACGTTCGCGCGCGCGCGCCGTCATTGTGCACATCGACAGTCCGGGCGGCACGACCGCTGGCTCCGAACAGCTTTATGACTCGCTGCGTGAGCTACAAGCCAAGAAGCCGATGGTCGTCGTGGTCGACGGGCTTGCTGCATCCGGTGCCTATATCGCCGCCCTGTCTTCCGAGCACATCGTGGCGCAGGAGACGTCGCTGGTCGGTTCGATCGGTGTCCTGTTCCAGTATCCGAACTTCACGGATGTGCTCAAAACCATCGGCATCAAGGTCGAGGAGGTGAAGTCGTCGCCGCTGAAGGCCGCGCCCAACGGCTTTGAGCCGACCAGCCCTGAAGCGCGGGCGGCCATTGAGGCCATCGTGGTCGACTCCTATGCCTGGTTCAAAGGGCTGGTGAAGGACCGCCGCAAAATGGATGACGGGCAGGTCGCAAAGGTGTCCGACGGACGCGTCTTCACCGGCCGTCAGGCGGTCGGCCTCAAGCTGATCGACGGCCTCGGCAACGAGAAGACCGCGTTGGACTGGCTGGAGAAGGAAAAACAGGTTCCGGCCAATACGCCGGTGCGCGATTATTCGTTGCAACCGCGGTTCAGCGAGCTGTCCTTCCTGCACGTGGCCGCCTGGACCTTCGAGGCGATGGGCTTGACAGCGATTGCGCACCGCATCGAGGAATGGGGTGCAGTGCAAGCGGTCGAGCGACTCAACCTTGACGGTCTCTTGGCGCTTTGGCACCCTCCGTCGACCAATTGATTTCCAGTTGACCGGGCAGGGCGGCGTCAATGATCAAGTCAGAGCTTGTCCAACGTATTGCCTCGCAGAACCCTCATCTCTATCAGCGCGACGTTGAGAACATCGTCAACGCCATCCTGGGTGAGATCACGAGCGCGATGGCGAAGGGCGACCGCGTCGAACTACGCGGCTTCGGCGCCTTCTCGGTCAAGCACCGGCCGGCCCGCACCGGCCGCAACCCGCGCACCGGCGCCCATGTTGCGGTCGACCAGAAATCCGTGCCGTTCTTCAAGACCGGCAAGGAAATGCGCGAGCGCCTGAACAGGCTTGGCGCGATCTAGGGTCCCGCTTCCTCCGATCATCGAGAGTGCTATGGTTGTTGCCGGGCTTAGCCGTCCGGAGGACGGCGTTGCTTCGCTAGCCTGCGCCCGGCCATCGACTTTTTGCGAGAGGCGTCACCTGTGTTCCGCAAAATCGTCTCAGCGTTGGTTGTCGTTCCGTTGGCGGCCGTCATCATCGTATTTGCCGTGGCCAATCGACAATCGGTGACCGTTTCGTTTGATCCGTTTTCTTCGAGCAGCCCGGCTTACGCGGCTACGCTCCCATTGTTCGTCGTTATCTTCACGGTGCTGATCCTCGGCGTGCTGGTCGGCGGCATTGCCGCCTGGATCGGCCAGGCCAAGTGGCGGCGCGCGGCGCGCCAGCGCGATGCCGACGTGCGTGTTCTTCACCAGGAGCTGGACGCGATCCGCCGCCGCTTTGCGCCTGAGCCGCCGCCGGCATTGCCGGAGCCCAGCCCCTACACAGTCGTGCCGCCGCCAATTCCTTAACGCAGGTGGTGGTTCTGCTTTGCGGCGCGGTGGAGAAGGCGGTAGAACGCCCCCAATGCCTCTGACGATCAAAATCTGCGGCCTCACGACCCCGCAAGCGCTTGATGTGGCGCTGGA
>JBAUUA010000076.1:0-1536 GCA_049582465.1 Bradyrhizobium sp.
CTCATCATCGGCCCCGACGGCGTGCGCGCGGTGCTGGACTGGGAACTGGCGCATCTCGGCGACCCCATGGAGGATCTGGGCTGGGTCTGCGTCAACTCCTGGCGCTTCGGAGAAATCGACAAGCCCGTCGGTGGTTTTGGCACGCGCGAGGAACTGTTCGCGGGATACGAGGCGGCCGGCCGCCGGGCCGATCCCGAACGGGTCAAATTCTGGGAAGTGATGGGCACGCTGCGCTGGGGCGTGATGTGCTGCGGCATGATGCAGCGGTTTCGCCAGGGCCCCGATCATTCGATGGAACGCGCCATGATCGGGCGGCGCTCGTCGGAAACCGAGATCGATCTGTTGCGGTTACTCGCGCCACGGGAGACCTGAGATGCAGGACGAGCCGACACCTGTCGAGCTGACCAAGGCGGTCGCGGATTTCCTGCGACACGACATCACGCCCATGATCAAGGGGCATAACGGGTTCAAGCTGCGGGTCGCGATCAACATGCTCGATCTCGTCACCCGGCAATTGACGCTGGAAGAGGGGAGCGATGCCGCGGAGGCGGCTCGGCTTACGCAGCTATTGGGCATGCAGGGTTCGCTTGGTGACCTCAACCGCGCGCTCGCGGACCGGATCGCGAAAGGTGAGGTCGACCTGCAGACGCCGGGCCTTGCCGAGCATCTTTGGCAGACCACGATGGACAAGCTCGCGGTCGATCAGCCGAATTATGCGTCCTATAGAAGGGAATTGGGGAGCAAGGGCGGATAAGAACATCCACGGTTGTCATTCCGGGATGCGCCTCTTGGCGCAGGCCCGGAATCCATACTCCCGATGGTGGTTATGGATTCCGGGCTCGTCGCTTCGCGCCGCCCCGGAATGACGAAGTAGGGGTCGTGCGCTTCCCTTACTTCCCAACCCATTTCGGCGGGCGCTTTTCCGAAAACGCCTTCGGTCCCTCGATGTAATCCTGCGACGCGGCCATCGCCTTCACGGCCGGATATTCGCGCTGTTCGGCGATTGCCTGCTCCAGCGAGACCGCAAGGCCCCGCTGGATGGTCTGCTTGGAGGCCCGGATCGACATCGGCGAATTCTTGCAGATGGTCTCGGCCCAGCGCTCCGCTGCCGCCAGGGCTTCGCCTTGCGGCACGACCTCGTTCACAAAGCCGAGCTCGAGGCCTTCCTTGGCCGAGACGTGACGCGCGGTGAGGATCATGCCCATGGCGCGCTTCAGTCCGATCTGCCGCGGTAGCCGGTGCAGGCCGCCGGCGAGCGCCGCCAGCCCGACACGCGGCTCGGGCAGAGCGAAGGTCGCATTGTCAGAGGCAATGATGAGGTCGCAGGCCAGCGCGATTTCGAAACCGCCGCCCATCGCGACGCCGTTGACCGCGGCGATGATCGGCTTGTCGCAGTCGAAGCGCGAGGTCAGTCCGGCAAAGCCGCCCTTGTCCCAGCCGCGCTTGCCCCCGGCCGCCTGCCATTTCAGGTCGTTGCCGGCACAGAACGCCTTGTCGCCGGCGCCGGTGACGATCGCGACCCATTGCTCGGGATCG
>JBAUUA010000077.1:0-9089 GCA_049582465.1 Bradyrhizobium sp.
GCGCGTCGCCGCCGAACACCGCGACGGTTCCGGCATCGGGCCGCAATAGCCCGGCCACCATGCGCAGCGTCGTGGTCTTGCCGGCGCCGTTCGGACCCACCAGGGCATAGAATTCGCCGGATCGCACGGTGAGATCGAGCGCATCGACCGCGAGGCGGTCAAAACGCTTTGTTAACCCTCTCACTTGCAGCGCGGATTCGTGCGGATTCATGGTGGCGGGACAATCTTGCGGTTGCATCCAGTTTCGAACCATGGACCCAAGAGATTTCGACCCGGTGAATCCGGCGCGGCAAATCCCTCCAATGTGCACATGCCGCTGACCTGCGTCGCATTTTTCCGCAACCCCGGTGCGGGACGGCAACCCCCGCTGTGTTGACAGGCAACGGAGCTTCCGGCTGTATACGTCCGCTCCCGCGGCTTTCGGCAAGCGATGCCGAACAGCGCGTGGACACAAGATGCGGCAAAGGCGGTCGTTAGAATCGCGCGCATCGGGGGAGGGATGTCGACAATGCTGGACTTCGTTCAGCAGTTGGTGAGCGGCGTCGCGCTCGGCTGCGTCTACGGCCTGATCGCGCTTGGCTTTGTGCTGGTATACAAGGCCACCGAGGTCGTCAATTTCGCCCAGGGCGACCTGATGATGCTGGGCGGATTCTTCGCCTTCACCTTCATCGGCATTCTCGGCTTCAATTACTGGATCGGCTTTGCCTGCGCTGTCGCGGCGATGGCGCTGTTCGGCATGCTGGCCGAGCGCCTGGTGGTACGTCCGATCCTCGGCTATCCGCAATTCTCCATCATCATGGCCACCATCGGGCTCGGCTATTTCCTGCGCTCGGTGGTCGGCATGATCTGGGGCACCGACGATTTCAAGATAGAGACGCCATTCAGCCAGGGCGTGCTGCGGATCGGCTCGCTGGTGCTGGCCTATGACAAGCTTTCGGTGATCGCGGCGACCATCATCCTGTGCACGCTGCTCTATCTGTTCTTCAACCGCACCGCGCTCGGCACCGCGATGCGCGCGAGTTCGGAGAACATGCTGGCGGCCTATTACATGGGCATTCCGGTCAAGCGCGTGGTGTCGATCGTGTGGGCGATCAGCGCCTCGGTCGCGACCTGCGCCGGCGTGCTGCTGGCGCCGATCACCTTCATCCATTCCAATGTCGGCCTGGTGCTCGGGCTGAAGGCGTTTCCGGCGGCCGTGCTCGGCGGTTTCGGCTCGATCCCCGGCGCGGTGGTCGGCGGCGTGCTGATCGGCGTGATCGAGAGCATGGCCGGCTTCTATCTGGCGGAGGGCTGGAAGGACGTCGCGCCCTATGTCGTCCTGCTGGCGGTGCTGCTGCTCAAGCCCGAAGGCCTGTTCGGCCTGCGCATCCGCAAGAAGGTCTAGCCATGCGCTTCATGTTCAAGACCGATTATGAAGACGACATCCGGCTGTTTCCGCACAGCGGTTACCTGTTCTCCTACGGCACCTTGCTGGTGTTGCTGGCGATCGCGCCGTTCGTGCTGTCCAGTTACATCGTGAGCCAGCTGGTGTTCGTCTGCATCTACGCCATCGTCGGCGTCGGACTTATGATCCTGACCGGTTTTACCGGGCAGGCTTCGCTCGGCCATGCCGCCTTCCTCGCCATCGGCGCGTACACGGCGGCTTACTTGCAGCAGTTCAACGTGCCGTTTCCGGTCTATTTCCTGGCCGCAGGCCTGTTGACCGGGGTGATCGGCGCGCTGGTCGGCTTTCCGGCCTTGCGGCTGCAGGGCATCTACCTCGTGATCGCGACCATTTCCTTCGCCCTGATCGTGGAGGAGATCCTGGCGCGCTGGGAAAGCGTGACCAATGGCAACGAGGGCATGCGGGTCAAGACCATCCAGGTGCTCGGCACTACCGTGCCGCGCGACAGCCCGGCCTTCTATTTTCTCTGTCTCGGCGTGCTGATCCTGACCATCGTCGGCACGCTCAACCTGTTGCGCTCGCCCACGGGCCGCGCCTTCGTCGCGATCCGCGACAGCGAGACGGCGGCGCGCAGCATGGGGATCAACGTCTCGCTCTACAAGGTAAAATCGTTCGCGATCAGCGCCGCCATCACCGGCTTTGCCGGATGCCTGTTCGCCCACAAGCTGTCCTTCATCAGCCCGGAAATGTTCACCCTGCAGCTCTCGATCGAGTTCATCATCGTGATCCTGATCGGCGGCACCTTCAGCCTGCACGGCGCCGTGCTGGGGGCGATCTTCATCGTCATGATCGATCCGTTCCTGACCTATCTGAAGGACGATGTTCCCGGCATGGTGGCAGGCGTTGCCGCAACGCTGGGCGCCGGCGCCGAGCGCGCGGCGCATATCCAGGACAGCGTCTCGGCGTTCGCTTCGGCCAACGGCCTGAAGGGCGCGATCTACGGCATCATCATCGTCGTGTTCGTGCTGTTCGAACCGCTTGGCCTCTACGGCCGCTGGCTCAAGATAAAACTCTTTTTCCAGCTGTTCCCGCTCTACAAGCGCGCCACCTTCAAGCGGCAGAAGATCTACGTGAAGTCGGAGCGGTACCGATGAGCTATTTCCGCGCCGAAAATCTCTCCTTGCATTTCGGCGGCCTGAAGGCGGTCGATTCGGTGAGTTTCGCGGTGGAGAAGGGCGAGATTCTCTCGATTATTGGCCCCAACGGTGCCGGCAAGAGCTCAATCTTCAACCTGATCTCGCGGATCTACAGCCCGACCTCGGGCAGGATCTTTTTCGAAGACCAGGACATCACGGAGGAGCCGGCCTACGGCATTGCGAGATTGGGCATCGCCCGTACCTTCCAGAACATCGAATTGTTCGAGAATGCCAGCGTGCTTGCCAACCTGCTGGTCGGCCGGCACCGCCATTCCACCACTCAGCTGTGGCAGGAGCTCTTGTTCCTGCCGAGCGTGCGCGGCAACGAGAAGATCCATCGCCGCCGGGTCGAACAGGTCATCGAGTTCCTCGATCTGGAGCCTTATCGCGACAAGCTGATCTCGGGGCTGCCTTACGGCGTACGCAAGGTGATCGAGCTGGCCCGCGCGCTGTGCACTGAACCGAAGCTGATCCTGCTCGACGAGCCGTCGTCGGGGTTGAATGTCGAGGAGACCGACGACATGTCGTTCTGGATCCGCGACATGAAGAGCGAGCTCGGCGTCACCGTTTTGATGGTCGAGCACGACATGACCCTGGTAAACCGGGTATCCGACCGGGTGATCGCGCTGAACTACGGCAGGGTGCTGGCGATGGGGACCCCTTCCGAAGTGCAAGAGCATCCCGATGTCGTCGCCGCCTATCTCGGCTCCTAGAGGAGGATGACGGCATGAGCGCTCCCGACATCATCCTCAAGCTCAGCAATATCGAGAGCTATTACGGGCCGATCATGGCGATCCGCGGCATTTCGCTCGAGGTCCCGCGCGGCCAGATCGTGACCCTGCTGGGGGCCAACGGCGCCGGCAAGACCACGGTGCTGAAAACCATTTCTGGCATTCTCGATCCGCAGAAGGGCACGATCGAATTTCTGGGCAAGCCGATCCAGCGCATGGAAGCCGACAAGATCGTGCGGTTGGGCCTCAGCCATGTGCCGGAGGGGCGCGAAGTATTTCCGTTTCTCTCCGTGCGCGAGAACCTGATGATGGGCGCCTATCCGCGGCGGGATCGCGACGCGGTCGCCGACGATCTGGAGCAGGTCTACAAATATTTTCCACGGCTGCGGGAGCGGCTCAACCAGCCGGCCGGGCAGCTTTCGGGCGGCGAGCAGCAGATGCTCGTGATCGGGCGCGCGCTGATGAACCGTCCTACCTTGCTCCTGCTGGACGAGCCCTCGCTCGGCCTGTCGCCGATCCTGGTGAAGGAAATTTTTGCGATCATCCGGCGCATCAATGAAGAGCAGGGTACCTCGATCCTGCTGGTCGAGCAGAATGCCAAGGTGGCGCTGGAAACGGCGCATTATGGTTATGTGCTCGAGATCGGCCGCGTCGTCATGAACGACGCCTGCGAGCGGCTGATGCATTCCAAGGACATCCAGGAGTTCTATCTCGGCGCCAAGGAAGCGGGCGCGCGGGGCGAACGGCGCTGGAAAAAGAAGAAAACTTGGCGTTGAATAGGCTGCTGCTTCGGAAAAGACCGGTCAACCGGCGTCCGTAGCGGGTGAGGAGAGGGAGGGTACGAGCATTGCCGGACCGGCAGTGCTGACGGTCGCCGACACGATCGCAAGGAGTTTTCTGCGCGCGGCGGAAACGCGCGGCGACAAGCCGGCGATCCGCGAGAAGAAGTTCGGTATCTGGCAGCCGACGAGCTGGCGGCAGTGGCTGCAGATTTCGAAGGAAATCGCCTTCGGGCTGCACGCAGTCGGATTCCGCCCCGGAGAGGTCGCCTCCATCATCGCCAACGCGGTGCCCGAATGGGTCCATGCCGACATGGGCATCCTGTGCGCCGGCGGCGTTTCGTCCGGCATCTATCCGACCGATTCGTCGGTCCAGGTCGAATATTTGATCAATGATTCCGGCACACGGGTGGTCTTCGCCGAGGACGAAGAGCAGCTCGACAAGATCCTGTCCTGCCGCGCGCGCTGCCCGACCTTGCAGACCATCGTCGTGTTCGACATGGAGGGCCTCAGCGGCTTTTCCGACCCCATGGTGATGTCGCTCGCCGAGTTCACGGCGCTCGGCAGCAATCACATGGTGGGCCGCGAGACGCTGTGGGACGAAATGATCGCGAGTCGCAGCGCCGATGATCTCGCCATCCTCGTCTACACCTCGGGCACCACCGGGCCGCCCAAGGGCGCCATGCATTCCAATCGCAGCGTCACCCACCAGATGCGCAACGCCAACGATCTCTTCCCCTCCGATGACGCCGAGGAGCGGCTGGTGTTCCTGCCGCTCTGCCATGTCGCCGAGCGGGTCGGCGGCTACTACACTTCGCTCGCGCTGGGATCGGTGATGAATTTCGCCGAAAGCCCGGAAACGGTGCCGGACAACTTGCGCGAAGTGCAGCCCACCGCGTTCCTGGCGGTGCCCCGGGTCTGGGAGAAGTTCTACTCGGGCATCACGATCGCGCTGAAGGATGCCACCGCGTTCCAGAACTGGATGTACCGCCGCGCGCTGGACATCGGCTATCGCATGACCGATTGCCGGCTGGAGGGTGACAAGCCTTCTTTTTCGCTGCGCCTCGCCAACCGCGCCGCCTACTGGCTGGTGTTCCGCAACATCCGCCGCATGCTGGGACTGGACCGCTGCCGGCTTGCCTTTACCGGCGCCGCTCCGATCGCGCCGGATCTGATCCGCTGGTATCTCGCGCTCGGCATCGACATGCGTGAGGTCTATGGCCAGACCGAGAATTGCGGCGTCGCTACCCTGATGCCGGCCGATCGCGTCAAGCTCGGCTCGGTCGGCAAGGCCGTGCCGTGGGGCGAGGTCGCGATCTCGCCGCAGGGGGAAATCCTGATCAAGGGCGATTTCCTGTTCATGGGATACCTCAACCAGCCGGAGAAGACCGCCGAGACCATCGACGCCAGGGGATGGCTGCACACCGGCGATGTCGGCGCCATCGACAATGAGGGCTTTGTGAAGATCACCGACCGGATGAAGGACATCATCATCACCTCGGGCGGCAAGAACATCACGCCGTCGGAGATCGAGAACCAGCTGAAATTCTCGCCCTATATTTCCGACGCCGTCGTGATCGGCGACAAGCGGCCTTATCTCACCTGCCTCGTCATGATCGACCAGGAGAATGTCGAGAAATTCGCCCAGGACCACGACATTCCCTTCACCAACTACGCCAGCCTGTGCCGGGCGGCGGAGATCCAGGATCTGGTCCAGCGCGAGATCGAGGCGGTGAACGCCAATTTCGCCCGCGTCGAGACCGTCAAGAAATTCTTTCTGATCGAGCGTCAGCTGACGCCGGAGGACGAGGAACTGACGCCGACCATGAAGCTGAAGCGGAATTTCGTGAACAAGCGCTACGCCAGCGAGATCGACGCCATGTATGGCGAGCGCGCGGTGGCCTGACGCGGGCCAAGAGGTTTGAAAACGGCGAAGGACCGGTGGGCCCTACCCTTCGCTCAACACGGGCCAAGGAAGAGGAGACTGCAATGTCGAAATCGTTCAAGGCGCTGGGCCTTGCGGTGGGCGCCCTTGCGCTGACCCATCTGCCGGCCGCAGCCCAGACCAAGGTTACCAATGAGGGCATTTCCGCCAATGAAATCGTGATCGGCACCCACCAGGACCTGTCGGGTCCGATCAAGGTCTGGGGCGTTCCGGTTTCCAACGGCATGAAGATGGCGGTGGAGGAAATCAACGCGGCCGGCGGCATCCAGGGCCGCAAGCTCAAGATGATCCTCGAGGACAACGGCTACGATCCGAAGAAGGCGGTGCTGGCGACCCAGAAGATGGTCGAGCGCGACAAGGTCTTCGCCATGATCGGTCCGATGGGCTCGCCGACCGTGCTCGCCGCGCAGGACATCCTGTTCGACGCCGGGGTGCTGCAGCTGTTTCCGCTGACGGCGGCCGAATTCACCTTCAAGTTCGATCCCTCCAAGCCGCAGGAGCGGCTGAAGTTCAACAACCTCTTGCCTTACGTCGAGAGCACGCGCGCCGCGGTCAAATACATGATGGAGACGAAGAATTTCCAGAAGCCCTGCATCATGCATCAGGACGACGAGTACGGCAAAAACGTGCTCGACGGCTTCACCCAGCAGCTCGCGGCGATGAAGGTCACGCCGGCCTCCGTCACCAGCTACAAGCGCGGCGCCTCCGACTTCAGCGCGCCGATCGCCAAGATGAAATCCGACGGTTGCGATCTGGTCGTGCTCGGCACCATCATCCGCGAGACCATCGGCGCGATGAGCGAGGCCAAGAAGCTCGGCTGGAACGTAACCTTCCTCGGCGCCACGCCGACCAACGTGCTTGAAGTGCCGGCGCTCGGCAAGGACGCGGTGGAAGACCTCTACGCCGCGTCAGGCTTCGAGATTCCCTACGAGGACACCGCGCAGGGCAAGGTGAAGGACTGGCTGGTCAACTACAAGAAGATGTTCGGCACCGACGCCAACACCCAGGCCATCATCGGCTACAATGCGATCGAGACGTTTGCGTTCTACGCGAACAAGGCCGGCAAGGACCTGACAGGCCAGAAGATGCTGGATGCGCTCGAGTCCGGCGACAAGTTCCTCGATATTTTCAACTCGCCGCCGACCAAATTCTCCAAGACCGACCACCTCGCCAACACCATCACGCAGGTCCAGCAGGTCCAGAAGGGGCGCTGGGTGCTGGTCAAGGATAACCTGATGTTCTGAGCGACTGACTCAAAAAGAGCCCATATCGAAACTCGTCATGCCCGGCCTCGTGCCGGGCATCCACGTCTTTGCTTCACCTGTGGAGTAAGAAAGACGTGGATGGCCGGGACAAGCCCGGCCATGACGAACTTCAATCATCTTCTAGCGGTTAGAACGAGACCGAGAAAAACGGCCTCCATCATTTCCCGAGTATCTTCATCCAGACGTCGCCGAGGATCACCGGCTCGCGCGGGGGCAGATAGGTGAGGCTGGCGGCCTGTGCGAGCGCGGCGATGGTTCCGGAGGCCTGCAGATCCGTGAGCGCCTTGTCGACGGCGACAATCAGCGTCGGGTCGGAGGCCAGCCCGACATAGCCGCGATTGACGCCGATCGGATAATAATAGCCGGAGGCGGCGACCTTGCTGTCGGGATGGGCGGCGCGGTAGGCGTCGAGCCGGCGGAGGTCGAGCAGCGTGGCATCGAGATCGCCGCGGTCGAGCGCGCCGAGCAGATCGTCCCGGCCCGGAACCAGATGGGTAATGCTGTCGATCAGCCGGCCGTTTTCGAACGTCATCAGGATGGCGTCGGCGAGGGTCCCGCTTTCGATGCCGATGCGCAAGCCGGCGAGGTCGCCGATGCCGGCGACGCGGTGGCCGCGCGCCCTCTCGATCGTGCTGGCGGACAGGGCGATGGTCAGCGGCGAATAGAGGTAGGGCTGGCTTGGTGTCAGCGTGCCGAGTGGAATACGACGACCCCGGCGATCGGCGATGGTGGCGCCGTCGAAATCGGGCAGTTTTGCGGTCTTGACGCCCGGCGCCACCAGGGAGTCCTTGGTCAGCGCGTAGCTGCCGACCAGGGAGCAGCGGCCGTCCGAGAGCAGGGCATTGGCTTCCAGCGCCGGGCTCGAATCTTCGTCGAGCTTGCTTTCGAACCACTGGATCTTGAGCGGCCGGTCGAGCCGCTGTGCGATCGCGCCGGCCAGCGCGACGTCGAAGCCGCTGTCGGGCTTGCCGCGATGATGCGCCGACAACGGCGGCAGATCCTCGTCGAGACAGACTTTCAGCGCCTCGCCGGCGGCCGCCGGCAGGGTGAGGGCTGCGATCAACGCAGCCGCGGCGCCGAATGGCGCCAGCCAGGTTCTCATGGATTTCTCCGGCTCGACATATAGGCCCACAGATCCGCGATCTGATCGTCGCTCAAGAGGTCGCCCCAAGGCGGCATCCTGCCGTTCTTGCCCTGCTTCACCGTGGTGAAGAAACGCTCCCGGTCGTCCGGAAACCTGCGCAGGTCCGGGGTGACGGTGCCAGGGTTGACCATGTTGGGGCCGTGGCAGTGCGAGCATTTCTGGGCAAACGTAATCTTGCCTTGGTCAATCTGCGCCTGGTCGGCGGCAGTTTGCTGCTGTGCCGCGGCTTGTGTCGACATTTGCGCGATGGTCATCATCACGACGGCGGCGACATACGCCGCCATCGTGATCGATATTTTCCTGTTCACGTGCGATCCGGTCAGTTCTTAACTGCGAAGACCCACAGTGATCCGCCGGTAGGCACGTTGGCCAGCCGCTCATCGCCGGAGAATATCGAATAGACTCCGCCATAGCCGCTGGTGACGGCAACATACTGGATACCGTCTTGTTGCCAGGTCACCGGCTGTCCTTCAATGCCCGAGCCGGTCTGGAATTGCCAAAGCTTCTTGCCACTGTCCGCGTCGAACGCTTCGAACTCGCCGGTCAACTGGCCGGAGAAGACAACGCCGCCTGCCGTCGACAGCACGCCGGAGAAACGCGGAATGGCGCTGGGTACTTCCCACTTGGTCTTTCCGCTCAGGGGAT
>JBAUUA010000078.1:0-10701 GCA_049582465.1 Bradyrhizobium sp.
GTATTTCGCGCGCCAGCGCCAGCATCAGGGTGATGGCGTGCTCGGCCGTGGTGATCGAGTTGCCGAACGGCGTGTTCATCACGATGATGCCCTTCGCCGTGGCCGCCGGGATCTCGACATTGTCGACGCCGATCCCGGCGCGGCCGATCACCTTCAGCCGGGTCGCTTTCTCGATGATCTTCGCGGTGGCCTTGGTGGCGGAGCGGATCGCGAGCCCGTCATAATTGCCGATGATCTCGGCGAGCTTTTCCTTGTCCTTGCCGAGATTGGGCTGGAAGTCGACCTCGATGCCGCGATCCTTGAAGATCTGCACGGCCGCGGGCGACAGCGCGTCGGAAATGAGAACCTTGGGTTTTGTCATTTGGGTGATCCGTTGATGGACGATGCATTTGATGTCGTCACCCCCGGAGCGAAAGCGCGAAACGCCTCCGCGCGCTCGCAACCTCCGGGGAATCATCTTTTTCGATGGATGGCCGGGTCAAGCCCGGCCATGACGATGATGGGATGAACGAACTTACGCCGCCTTCGGAAGCGACGCCTTGGTCTCCGCGAACGCCCAGTCGATCCATTGCGTCAGCAGCGCGACGTCGCTGGCTTCCACCGTGGCGCCGCACCAGATGCGCAGGCCCGCCGGCGCATCGCGATAATGCGCGAAATCGTAGCCGGCGCCTTCCTTCTCCACCAGCGCGACCAGCTTCTTGGAGAAGTTGGCCTGCGCGTCGGCGGAGAGCGAGGTGATGGCGGGATCGACCACCTTCATGCACACCGAGGTGTTGGACCGGATCGCCGGATCCTTCGGCAGGAAATCGATCCACGGCGTCTTCGCCTTCCAGTCGGCGAGCACCTTGGCGTTGGCGTCGGCGCGCGCGATCAGGGCCTTGAGGCCGCCGACCGACTTCGCCCAGTTCAGCGCGTCGAGATAGTCCTCGACGCACAGCATCGACGGCGTGTTGATGGTCTCGCCTTCGAAGATGCCTTCGTTGAGCTTGCCGCCCTTGGTCATGCGGAAGATCTTCGGCAGCGGCCAGGCCGGCTTGTAAGTCTCGAGCCGTTCGACCGCGCGCGGGGACAGCACCAGCATGCCGTGCGCGGCTTCGCCGCCCAGCGCCTTCTGCCAGGAGAACGTCACCACATCGAGCTTTTCCCAGTCGAGTGCTTGCGCGAACGCCGCCGAGGTGGCGTCGCAGATCGTGAGGCCTTCACGGTCCGCCTTGATCCAGTCGGCATTGGGGACGCGCACGCCCGAGGTGGTGCCGTTCCAGGTGAAGACGATGTCGGAAGCCGGATCGGCCTTGCTCAAATCGGGGATCTCGCCATAGCCGGCATGCAGCTTGGTCACGTCCTTGAGCTTCAATTCCTTGACGATATCGCTGACCCAGCCTTCGCCGAAGGATTCCCAGGCGATGGTGGTCACGGGCCGCGCGCCAAGCAGCGACCACAGCGCCATTTCGACCGCGCCGGTATCCGACGCCGGCACGATGCCGATCCTGTAGCCGGCCGGGACCTCAAGCACTTCGCGGGTCAGTTCGATCGCGAGCTTGAGCTTGGCCTTGCCGATTTTCGCGCGATGCGAACGGCCGAGCGCGGCGTCCTTGAGAT
This sequence comes from Bradyrhizobium sp., assembly GCA_049582465.1. Taxonomy (GTDB): domain Bacteria; phylum Pseudomonadota; class Alphaproteobacteria; order Rhizobiales; family Xanthobacteraceae; genus Bradyrhizobium. The sequence goes on from JBAUUA010000078.1 coordinate 1,600, forward strand.
TTTGGGGGGTCCAGCCGGGGCGCTTGGCGCAGGGGCCGGAGGAAAAATGCGGCACATTCGGCCGCGAAGCGGGCTTCGCTGCAGTCATGATCTATCCTTCCAGATAGCTAGCCTCCCGTTGGGGGGAGGTGTCCCGCCGCGGTGCATAAGGGAAGCGCGCCGAATCGTCAAGAAACTTCCGGCGGATCGGGTATCACGCTGGGATCACAGGCGATTGATGGCTCACCGGGGGCCTGCGGCGAGAGTGGCGGGACAGCTGACGAATCCATCAGCTCCACGGCATCGGTCACGAGCTGGGCGGCCCTGCGCCGGCTCGCGACCCTCAGGATGCTGGTTTCGCCCGCCCGCACGACATACTCGTCGCCGATCCTGACAATCGAATAGATTTTCATGTGCGGTCCCCAAGCTGCCCGAGCCCGACGGGATAGCGCATAATACCGCCAATCGTTCGGCAAAAAAATTACCTGAGATCGCGTAGTTTATCCGGTGTTAACCGAATTGTATCGCGAAACCGGAATGGCAACGACCTCAATGGGCCGCCGGAAATCAGTGCTGCAAAACGAGACGATAAAGGACCGCGATGTGGTTGTGCGCGGCCAGCCAGGCAAACAACAACGCGCCCGTGCCGTGCAGGAGCACCGTCGAGGCGAACTTCGTCGGCTGTTCGTGGATATCGTAGCCGATGCCGTCGCTGAAGATGACGCCGTCGCGCAAGGCGCGAACAAGCGTCCACGTGATAAACGCGGCGAACGCACCCATCAAGAGACCTGCGACCGGCGGCATGCTGCACCTCACCTTGGATGAACATGCTTGCGGCGAAGGTCTGAACAAAGGGTGGCGACGGGCCGGCGATATTTCGGCCGTTCAAGTTCTTGAGTTAACGGCAGGTTTTCGCTTCCTGAAGATTTCGCGGCTTTCAATCGTGCGGCAAGGCGCCCGCCGGATCAGCTCTCAGAACCGCAACGTCATCCCGACGTGGCTCGGCGCAAACCCGAGCCGCTTGTAGAAGCGCTGCGCATCGACGCGGCTGTTGTGCGTGAGCAGCTCGACCAGCCTGCATTCCCTGGCGCGCGCTTCCGCGACCGCCCATCGCACCAGCTGCTCGCCGATGCCGCGGCTGCGGCACTGCGTGGCGACGCGGACGTCCTCGATCAGCGCGCGCGAGGCGCCCTGCGAACTCAACCCCGGCAGGATGCAAAGCTGCAGGCAGCCGACCACCGCGCCGCCCTCCTCCGCGACCACGAGCCGGATGTTCGGATCCTTATCGACCGCCTCGAATGCTCGGAAATAAGATGGCGGCAGCGGATCCTCGATTCGTTCGCGCCCGCTGCCGAGCGGATCGTCCGCCAGCATCGCGACAATGGCGCCGACGTCGTCGCGGCGCGCGCGGCGGATGGCGACAGCGGAGGATTCAGCCATGGGAAATCCCGTCGTTGTTCAGCGCGCCGGCGGCAGGCCGAGCGCCCGTTCGGCCTCGCCGATCCAGCGCCGCACCGAGGCATAGCCGTCGAGGTGAAAGCCGCCTTCATGCGCGAGCCTCGTATAGGCCAGCAGCGAGACGTCGGCGAGCGTGAAACTGTCACCGACCAGAAACCGCGTCGCGGCGAGTTGATGCTCCATGCGCGCCAGCGCCGCATAGCCGCGCTTGACCTTGTCGGGATCGAGATCGGAGGCAGGCCTTCCCAGATACTTCATCTGGAAACGGCACACCGCGACATAGGGCTCGTGGCTGTATTGTTCCCAGAACAGCCACTCGTCCATCTTGGCGGCGGCAAATGCATCCGGGGGAATGAGATCGCTGCCGCGCGCGAGGTAGCGGATGATGGCGTTGGATTCCGCCAGCGTCCGGCCGTCGTCGAACTCGACCGTCGGCACCTGGCCCGCGCCATTGAGCCTGAGAAATTGCGGCGTGCGGGTCTCGCGCCTGAGCGTATCGACGTCGATCCACAGATAGGGCAGCGCGAGGGCGTCGCACACCCATTTCACCTTCACGCAATTGCCGGAATTGGTATCGCCGTAGATTTTCATCGTCCGCTACTTCTCTCGAGAAGACGACAGAGCAGCAGCCGGAATCCGCGATGTCAACCGGTTTGGGCGATCCGGAGCGGTGCCGGTCAGAACCTGTAACCGAGCCCGGCGCGGACGGTATTGACACTCGTGTCGACCGATGACGTGAAGCGGACGTATTCCCACTCTGCCCGCAGAAACAGGCCTGCGCACAACATCGCATCAACACCAATACCGGTCGAGTAACCGTAGATCAGGTGACTATAAAGACCATCTGTGGCCGACAGATTGACATTGATGGTCTGAAAGGGTGCCGACTGGTTGACCTGAGTCCCGGTGATCGTGGCAGTCTTGGTGATGTCGGCTTGCCCAAGTGCAATGCCTCCGAACAGATAAGGCAAGAAAGAGCCGACGGCGTAGCCGCCGCGAACGCGGAGCGTTCCCATATCGGAGATCGCTATCGAGCTCGTGCTCTTATAGGTGATGTCGTCCCGAAAATTCAGAGGATCGACAAACGAGCGCCCCATGGTGCCGGTCGCCGAGCCGCCGAACTTGCCATGTATGTAATTGGCCTCGACGCCGAGCACGACATCGTCCCATTGCGCGTTGTAACCGGCGAAGGCGCCATAGCCGTGACCATGTGATGAAACCTTGCCGCCGCCCACCGGCCAGTCCGATACCTGTCCGCCGGCTTCGATCGACGTATTGGCGAGCAAGGCAGCCGCAACGGTTCTGGTAGAACCGGTGAAGTTCATGTCGGACGTGCCGAAGCTTCCCTGGCCGCCAATGTAAGCGCCTTGCCAGATGGTCCGAGGCGCAGGGCCGCCGGAAAAGCTCCCGCGCAGAAAGTCGGGCATATCGGCCGCGTGCGCGCCGGACACTGCTCCGAAAATCATCGCCGCCAGCACAAACCTACGCATCGCAACGCTCCATCGAACACACTTTGGACTTGGCACCGATCATCGCCTGTTAACCTTAATCAATCGTTGTCACGGCCGCTTTTGCGCAAAACAAAACGGCGCGGGAAGATCCCGCGCCGTTAGCAATGATTAAGAGAACAGAGGCCCGATCAGCCCTTGGTGACGAGTGGCGGCGCATAGGCCGGCTGCGGGTTGTCGAGATTCCAGCGTACACCGAACATCAGGTCCTGCGAGGTGATGTTCTTGAACTGCATCGGAACGCCGCGCGTGAAACCGGTGTAGTCGGTCACCGGTCCGGTAGTCCCTTGGCCGAGATCCACGTAGCTGTACGCCAACTCAAGCGTCAGATTGGGATTAACCCTGTAGGCCAGACCTGTGTGGAGGGCCCATGCGAAATTCCATTTCGAAGCCTGGGCCGCGGTGGCACCACTTGGATAGGTGCCCGGCACCGGCGGAAAGCCGGCCTGATTGACCAGACCATTGTCAGTGTAATTCGAGATCGTTACGCGCGACATACCGACGCCAGCACCGACGAACGGTGTGATGCACCACCAGGTGCCCAGATCAACATAGCCGTTGGCCAGGATCAACCATTCGGACTTGCTGGCACTGTAATTGTCGATGCCATTTCCAATGACACCGCCACCCGCGGGAAAGGTTATTACATCGGCACCCTTGAAATTCGAGTTGCCGCGATACTGTCCGGTGATGTCACCACGAAACCAGTTGTTGAACTGATAACCAACACCGACGCCGAAGACTCCCGCGGTGTCGAATGCGGTCGTCTCATGAAGCGAGAGAAGCTGTGCGTTGCGGCCATCTGCCATGGCGATGTTCTTCACGCGCTGATTGCTGAAGCCGATATCGCCGCGCAGATACCATCCACCGAAATCCTGCACCGGAGGCGGCGCGTACATCGGCGGCGGCGTGATCATGGGCATGTCGGCGGCGAACGCCATCGACGACAACAGTGATGCCGCTCCGGCGGCAACGAGATACTTAACGCTACGCATTGGCTTCGTCCTTTTGACCGGTGAGGCAGACAACGGAGGCCTCACATCGAAAAACTCACGGCCGGACCATGCCATTAAATGCTTAAGCGCCACTTAACCCTAATTATTAAGGTTGATAATCCGTTGCGCCTGCCTGCCGGGGCACAAGCGCACCGTGATGCGATCATCGCGCAATTTCAATGTTATGCCGCGCGATCACCGCGGATTGCGGCTGCTCGCAATCGCGGCCGCAGATTTTTCGTTTCAGAGAAATCGCCGGCGTGAAAAACGGGCGGGCGCGCGCCGCAATCGCTAACAATGTATGAAGGAAACCGCGGTGCCGGACGAAGCCTATGCGCGTCAGCGCGCGGCTTTCGGAAGCTTCGGCAGGAACACCGCGAGCAGTCCGATCGCCGGGAGCAGCGCGCAGACCTGATAGACGAAGGCGATGCCGGTATGATCGGCGACCTTGCCGAGCACCGCGGCGCCGAGCCCGCCGATGCCGAACGCAAATCCGAAGAACACGCCGGAGATCATGCCGAAGCGGTGCGGCATCAGTTCCTGCGCGAACACGATGATCGACGAGGTCGCCGACGAAATGATCAGGCCGATGAACACCGTCAGCACCGCGCTTCCGAACAGGCCGGCATAAGGTAGCGCCAGCGTGAACGGCAGTGCGCCGAGGATCGAAAACCAGATCACGTATTTGCGGCCGAAGCGATCGCCCAGCGGTCCGCCGAAGAACGCGCCTGCCGCGTTCGAGGCGAGGAAGATGAAGAGATAGAACTGGGCCGCCTGGGTCGAGACGCCGAATCTGTCGATCAGGTAGAAGATGTAATAGCTCGACAGGCTCGAGACATAGAGCTGCTTGGAAAACAACAGCGCCACCAGCACCCCGAGCGCGACCATGACGCGGCGGGAGCTCGGCGCATCCGGATGCAGATGGATCGGCGCCGCCTTCTTTGCAGAGATCTGCGGCCTGTACCATTGCCCGATCCGCCACAGGATGACGATCGCCAGGAACGCGATCGAGGAAAACCAGGCGATGCTCGGCTGGCCGAACGGCACCACGATCAGGGCTGCGAGCAGCGGCCCCATCGACGTTCCGAAGCTGCCGCCGAGCTGAAACACCGATTGCGCAAAGCCGTAGCGGCCGCCCGAGGCAAGCCGCGCGATCCGCGCCGATTCCGGATGGAACACCGCCGAGCCGATGCCGACCAGCGACGCCGCGACCAGGATGACGGGATATCGCTGCGCGGCGCTGAGCAGCAGCAATCCGAAGAACGTGAATCCCATGCCGATCGCCAGCGAGAACGGCTGGGCCTTCTTGTCGGTAAAATGCCCGATCACCGGCTGCAGCAGCGACGCGGTAAACTGGAACGCCAGCGTGATCATGCCGATCTGGGCGAAATCCAGCGCGTAGCTGTCCTTGAGGATCGGATAGACCGACGCGATCAGCGACTGCATGGTGTCGTTGAGAAAATGCGAAAAGCTGATTCCGGCCAGCACGACATAGGCAGGCCCGGTGGCGGCCGTCTTTCGTTCCGCCGAAAGCGCCGCCGTTTCCGGCACGATCACCGGCGCAACCTGCGCTTCTTCGGAAACGGTGACGGACTTGTTCAAGGAATTGATCCCAAAAAATTTGCGGGCAATGCCTGCGCTTCCTACGACGGCGGCGCGGCCCCGACCAGCGTCTTTACAGAATAGCTATGATGCATCGCGCCCGATCCGCCGAAGGCAGGTGGAGCGGCGTGGCGGACCAGACGCAACTGAAGAGGCCGTTTACGCGGCGGCCTGGCCGAGCGCGGAGACGATGTTGTCGACCACTTCCTCGACCAGGATGCGGTCGTCGCCCTCGCCCATCACGCGGATCACGGGCTCGGTGCCGGACGAGCGGACCAGGAGCCGGCCGTGGCCGTTGAGGCGTTTCTCGCCGGCGACGATGGCCTCTTTGACCTCGGCGTCGTCGAGCGGCTTGCCGCTGCGGTAACGCACATTCTTCAGGATCTGCGGCAGCGGATCGAAGCGGTGGCAGACCTCCGACACCGGGCGGCCGAGCCGTTGCACCACCGCGAGCACCTGAAGGGCGGCGACGAAACCGTCGCCGGTCGTGGCGTAGTCCGACAGGATGATATGGCCGGAGGGTTCGCCGCCGAGATTGTAGCCGCGGCTCAGCATCTGCTCGAGCACATAGCGATCGCCGACCGGCGTGCGCACGAGCTCGATGCCGTGGCCTTCGAGAAAGCGCTCCAGCCCGAGATTGGACATCACGGTCGAGACGACGCCCGGCTTGGCAAGACGACCGTCGTCCTTCCAGCTCTGCGCGATCACCGCGAGCAGCTGGTCGCCGTCGACGAGATGGCCGCGCTCGTCGACCAGGATGACGCGATCGGCGTCGCCATCGAGCGCGATGCCGATGTCGGCGCGCATCTCGCGCACCTTGCGGCTCAGCGCCTCCGGCGAGGTCGATCCACATTCCTTGTTGATGTTGAATCCGTCGGGATCGACGCCGATCGGAACGACGTCGGCGCCCAGCTCCCACAGCGCTTCCGGCACCACCTTGTAGGCCGCGCCATGGGCGCAATCGATCACCACGCGCAGGCCGTCGAGGCTGAGATGGCGCGGCAGCGTGCGCTTGGCGAATTCGATGTAGCGGTCATGGACGCCGTCGATGCGGCGGGCGCGCCCGAGACTGGCGCTCTGCGCCAGTTTCTTATCGAGGCATTCGTCGAGCAATTGCTCGATCTGCATCTCGACGTCGTCGGACAGCTTGAAGCCCTGCGGGCCGAACAGCTTGATACCGTTGTCCTCAAACAGATTATGGGAGGCGGAAATCATCACGCCGAGATCGGCGCGCATCGATTTGGTCAGCATCGCCACCGCCGGTGTCGGGATCGGGCCGAGCAGCAGCACGTCCATGCCGACCGAGGTGAAGCCCGCCACCATCGCATATTCGATCATGTAGCCGGAAAGCCGCGTGTCCTTGCCGATCACGACGCGGTGGCGATGCTCGCCGCGCTGAAACACCAGTCCGGCCGCCTGCCCGACCTTGAGCGCCAGCTCCGGCGTGATCAAACCGTTGGCACGGCCACGAATCCCGTCCGTACCGAAATATTTGCGGCTCATAAACCCCCCAGAGGCTTCTCGATCCCACCCGGCGCGAAGTCTCGAGCGCCCGCCATCCCGGCGTGTAGCCGGTTATAATCCGTTCGCAGCTAAAATGGCTTCAAAAAATATGATGAATCATTACCAGCCGCTAACGCAGGTTTGGCCTGTTAACACATTGTTAATACAGGAATTATGCCCGTTTGAGAACCGGCGGACCCGCCCGCCTCAATCCTTGCGCTTGACGTGCTGGTCGTTTTTCGAGGGGGCCGGCTGGGTGACGTTGACCGGATCGGACGCCGGAAAGGTCTCTTCCAGCCCCTCCTCCAGGGCCTGATCGAGCCGGCGTTTCTCTGCGCTGCCGGCGTCTTTGGGTTGGGAGCGTGGTCCGGTCATGGGTGACCTCCTTGCTGGCGCACAGGGCCCTAGGGAAGCGTTTGGCGGATGGCCCAACCATGGTAGATGACTGCGACGCGCGTAAATACAAGAAGCCGAGATACGAGAAGGCAGAATACGAGAAGGGCCGGGAACGTTCATGAAGCACATCACCTGCATCGAAGATCTGCGCCAGGTTCACATGCGCAAGGTGCCCAAGGCATTCTTCGACTATGCCGACCGCGGCTCCTATGCCGAGGAGACGCTGCGCGCCAATCGCGACGACCTGCAGCAGATCAAGTTCCGCCAGCGCATCCTGGTCGACGTCTCAAAGCGCGATCTGTCGACCAGCATTCTCGGCGAGCCGGCCGCGCTGCCGCTGATCCTCGCGCCGGTCGGGCTGACCGGCATGCAATACGGCGACGGCGAAATCCACGCCTGCCGCGCCGCGCACGCCGCCAACATCCCCTACACGCTGAGCACGATGTCGATCTGCTCCATCGAGGACGTCGCCGCCAATGTCGACAAGCCGTTCTGGTTCCAGCTCTACGTCATGAAGGACCGAGGTTTCATCAAGGCGTTGATCGAGCGCGCCATCGCCGCCAAATGCAGCGCGCTGGTGCTGACCGTCGACCTGCAGGTGATCGGCCAGCGCCATGCCGACATCAAGAACGGCATGACGGTGCCGCCGGAATGGACGCTGTCGAAGCTGGTCGATTTCGCCACCAAGCCGGCCTGGGTGTCCGGCGTGCTGCGCGGCAAGCGCCGCACCTTCGGCAATCTCGCCGGGCACCTCAAGGGCACCGACGACATCACCGCGCTGGGAACCTGGATCGCGACGCAGTTCGACACCACGCTGAACTGGAAGGACGTCGAATGGATCCGCAGCATCTGGCCGGGCAAGCTGGTGCTGAAGGGCATTCTCGACGTCGAGGATGCCGAGGAGGCGGTCAAGACCGGCGCGCAGGCGATGGTGGTCTCCAACCATGGCGGACGCCAGCTCGACGGCGCGCCGTCGTCGATCGAAGTGCTGCCCGAGATCGCCGATGCCGTCGGCTCGCAGATGGAGATCATGTTCGACGGCGGCATTCGCTCGGGTCAGGACGTGATGCGCGCGCTCGCGCTCGGCGCCAAATCCTGCATGATCGGCCGCGCCTATATTCACGGCCTCGGCGCCTTTGGCGGTCCCGGCGTGGCGAAGGCGATCGACCTGATCGCCAACGAGCTCAGCGTCACCATGGGCCTGTGCGGCGTCAACAAGATCGCCGAGATCGACGACCACGTGATCGCGGTTTGAGGCGAAAGCAGGCGACCAGGATCGACTGAACGCGATCGCCTCCGGTCGCGCCCGGTTATCGCCAACGGGGTGCTCAGGCTACGCGACCGCCTTGCGTGCCAAGGTTCTCGATGCAGGTCCTGAGGAGGCTCGCCATCAAGCGGCGATCCGTGCCCCCGATGCCTTGGAGCATCGTGGATTCAATCGCGCTCACCGCCGCATGCGCCTCGCGGAGACGCGCTCGGCCATGCGGGGTGAGGGTAATCTCAATGATACGCCCGTGGGTCTTGGACGGATCTCGCTCGATCAGACCATTTTCCAGCAGCCCTGCGATCAATCCGTTGACGCTTTGCGGCGTAATGAAACAACGTCGAGCCAGCTCCGCGCCCGATGCCCGGGACGTTTCCTCGATCGCGGCCATCAGGGC
>JBAUUA010000079.1:0-5811 GCA_049582465.1 Bradyrhizobium sp.
TCGGAGACGTAACGCATCAGCAGCTTGGAATCCTTGTAGTCGATCTTCGGCGCGTTCGGACCCGTGAACGGGCAGGTCTTGCGGCGGCGGAAAAACGGACGGCGTGCACCAGCTTCAGCCATGATTCTTACTCCTCAACCACTGCGTCGTCGTCGCGCGGACGGCGCGGACCGCGGTCACCACGGTAGCCGCCGCCATCGCGGTCGCCACGGAAACCACCTTCGCGGTCGCCACGGAAGCCGCCGCCACGGTCGTCGCGATCACGGTCGCGATCGGCCTTGCGCATCATCGCCGAAGGGCCTTCCTCGTGCTCGTCGACGCGAACGGTGAGATAACGGATTACGTCTTCGCTGATCCGCTCCTGCCGCTCGATCTCGCTGATCGCTGCCGAGGGCGCGTCGATGTTCATCAGCACGAAATGCGCCTTGCGATTCTTGTTCATGCGGTAGGTGAGGGAGCGTACGCCCCAATTCTCGGTCTTGGTGACCTTGCCGCCCGCCTGCTCGACGATGCCGGTCATCTGGGCGGTCAGTTCTTCCACCTGCTGGGTGCTCGCATCCTGACGCGCGAGAAAAACATGCTCATAAAGAGACATGGGTGTCCTTTCCTAGTGTTGGCGCGGTTCCCGGCGGCAAGCCCTTCGAGACCTTCGGAAAAGGACTCGACGATAAAGCTCAGAAGGCGGAAGCACGGGACGACGGGCCGACTGGCCCTGCCACATCAACATCGCCAAAAAGGTGAGATTGCTGAGACCGTCCGTTCAGCTCCCGGCCGGGATCCACGGATGCGCGGTTTATAAGGATTTTGAGTGCAATGGCAAGGGAAAGCGACAGGATTTGGCCCACCCGGGTCGGGTGGGCGGGAACCGGCGGCGGCTTGACATAACCGGCTTTGGCGGTGTCTTTCGGCCCGACTTTAGCGATTTCCGGCGGCCTTCAAAGGGCTCCCAACGGGCCATTCAGGGGTATTGATGACGGCAGCATTCACTTTTCCGGGGCAGGGCTCCCAGGCGGTTGGCATGGGCAAGGCCCTTGCGGAGGCATTTCCTGCCGCGCGCGCCGTCTTCGACGAGGTCGACGCGGCGCTTGGGGAGAAGCTGACGGCCATCATCTGGGACGGCCCGGCCGAGACCCTGCAGCTGACCGAAAACGCCCAGCCGGCGCTGATGGCGGTCTCGTTGGCGACCTTGCGCGTCCTGGAGACCGAAGCCGGTTTCTCGGTCGGGCGCGACGCCGCCTTCGTGGCCGGCCATTCGCTCGGCGAATATTCCGCGCTGGCCGCCGCCGGCAGCCTCAGCATTTCCGACACCGCGCGCTTGCTGCGCACCCGGGGCCTCGCCATGCAGAAGGCGGTGCCGGTAGGCGTCGGCGCCATGGCAGCACTGCTCGGCCTCGATTACGAGGCTGCGGTGGCCGTTGCGAGCGAGGCGGCGCAGGGCGAGGTCTGCCAAGCCGCCAATGACAATGGCGGTGGGCAGGTGGTGGTTTCCGGCGACAAGGCTGCCGTCGAACGCGCGCTCGAGATCGCCAAGACCAGGGGCGCCAAGCGCGCCATGCTGCTGCCGGTGTCGGCGCCGTTCCATTGCAGCCTGATGCAGCCCGCCGCCGACGTGATGGCCAAGGCGCTGGCCGATGTCACGATCAGGCCGCCGGCTTCGCCATTGGTGTCGAACGTGCTGGCCGCGCCGATTACAGATCCGGACGAGATCCGCCGCCGCCTGATCGAGCAGGTCACGGGAACCGTGCGCTGGCGCGAATCGGTGGCTTACATGGCAAGCCACGGCGTCACCCGGTTCTTCGAAATCGGCGCCGGCAAGGTGCTGTCGGGGCTCGTCAAGCGCATCGCCGAGGGCGCCGTCGGCGTTTCGGTCGGCGGCCCGAACGATCTTAATGCCGCGAAAGACGCGCTCGCCGCCGCGCGGGCTGCCTGAGCGAGAAGGAGACAGGGATGTTCGATCTGACTGGCAGGACGGCGCTTGTCACCGGCGCGACCGGCGGCATCGGCAACGCCATTGCGCAGGCGCTGCATGGCCAGGGCGCGACGGTGGCCATTTCGGGCACGCGTCGCGAGGTGCTGGACACGCTCGCCGGCAAGCTCGGCGAGCGGGTTCATGTGTTGCCCTGCAATCTCTCCGACACAACCGAGGTCGAGGCGCTGGTGCCCGCGGCCGAACAGGCGATGGGCCAGGTCGATATTCTCGTCGCCAACGCCGGCATCACCCGCGACAACCTCTTTGTGCAGTTGCGCGACGAGGATTGGGACGAGGTCATCAAGGTCAACCTCACTGCGACCTTCCGCCTCGCCCGCGCCGCGACCAAGCTGATGATGCGCAAGCGTTTCGGCCGCATTATCGCCATCACCTCCGTCGTCGGCGTCACCGGCAATCCGGGCCAGGGCAATTACACCGCCTCGAAGGCCGGACTGATCGGCATGATCAAGACGCTCGGCGCGGAATATGCCAAGCGCAACGTGACCGCCAACTGCATCGCGCCCGGCTTCATCAAAACGCCGATGACGGATGCGCTGAACGACAAGCAGCGGGAAACGATTCTCTCGAAAGTTCCGGCCGCGCGGCTTGGAACGCCCGAAGACATCGCCGCGGCGGCGGTCTATCTCAGTTCGAACGAGGCGGCCTATGTCACCGGGCAGACCATTCACGTCAACGGCGGAATGGCCATGTTTTGAGCCGGTTAAGACTGGCTTTCGCAGGGCGGAATGCTGTTGCGGGGGCCGATTGAGGCTTATAGTCAAGGCTGGGGAAGTATGATAACCGAACCCCAACGGATGGGCAAAGAACGCCTTGCAGGAATTTGAAACCCTGTATATTGGCGGTGCTGAGCCTGCGTCGTTCGCCGGGCCTTTGTCGGCTATGACGGGGCCAAATCAAGACTATGCGCGATTGCGAAGGAAAGTTTACCGACCAGGATGGCTCGTATCGTCTTGGGGACGGGTCTAATGGGAACAAGCACGAGGTTGAACGATGAGTGAGATTGGCGAGCGGGTTAAGAAGATCGTGGTCGAACACCTTGGTGTTGAACCCGAAAAAGTGGTCGACAACGCGAGCTTCATTGACGACCTCGGCGCCGACAGCCTCGATACCGTCGAGCTCGTGATGGCGTTTGAAGAAGAGTTCGGTTGCGAGATTCCCGATGATGCCGCCGAAACGATTTTGACCGTTGGCGACGCCACGAAATTTCTCGAAAAAAACGCGAAGAGCTGACGCCCTGCGCGGTGCTGACGGAACCGGCCGGGCCGTGGTCGTGCGGTCCACCGGTTTCTTGTTGTGGGCCGCGAATTCAGGGCTGGAGTGCTGGATATGAGGCGGGTTGTCGTCACGGGCCTCGGCATGGTGTCGCCACTTGGCTGTGGCGTCGAACCGACCTGGAAGCGCATCCTCAACAGCGAGAGCGGCGCCAGGAAGATCGACACCTTTGACGTTTCCGATCTGACCAGCCGGATCGCCTGCGTGATTCCGCGCGGCGACGGCACAGGCGGCACCTTCAATCCCGACCAGTGGATGGAGCCGAAGGACCAGCGCAAGGTCGACGATTTCATCATCTTCGCGATGTGTGCGGCGCGCCAGGCGCTGGACGACGCCAATTGGCATCCGTCCACCGAAGACGATCGTTGCGCCACCGGCACCATGATCGGTTCCGGGATCGGCGGCCTGTCCGGCATCGCCGACACCGCGCTGCTGCTCAAGGAGCGCGGGCCGCGCAAGGTCTCGCCGTTCTTCATCCCCGGCCGCCTGATCAATCTTGCTTCCGGCTACGTCTCGATCGAGCATGGACTCAAGGGCCCGAACCATGCGGTGGTGACGGCCTGTTCGACCGGCGCCCATGCGATCGGCGATGCGAGCCGGCTCATCTCGCTTGGCGACGCGGATGTGATGGTGGCGGGCGGAACGGAGTCGCCGATTTGCCGGCTGGCGATGGCCGGATTTTGCGCCTCGCGCGCGCTGTCGACCGGATTCAATGAAACCCCGGAAAGAGCCTCGCGGCCTTATGACAAGGACCGTGACGGTTTCGTCATGGGGGAAGGCGCGGGCATCGTGGTGCTCGAGGAGTACGAGCACGCCAAGGCGCGCGGCGCCAGGATCTACGCCGAGGTGATCGGCTACGGGCTGTCCGGCGACGCCTATCACATCACCGCGCCGTCGCCCGACGGCGACGGCGCGTTCCGCAGCATGAGCGCCGCCATGAAGCGCGCCGGAATCAGCTCGTCCGACGTCGACTACATCAATGCGCACGGAACATCGACGCAGGTCGGCGACGAGATCGAGCTCGGCGCGGTCGAACGGCTCCTCGGCAACGCCGCTTCCCGGGTGTCGATGTCGTCGACCAAATCCTCGACCGGGCATCTGTTGGGCGCTGCGGGAGCGGTAGAGACAATCTTCAGCATCCTCGCGATTCGCGACAACATCGCGCCGCCGACGATCAATCTCGAGAATCCGTCGGTGGAAACCGCGATCGATCTTGTGCCGCAGACGCCGCGCAAGCGTGAGATCAATGTGGCGTTGTCGAATTCGTTCGGTTTCGGCGGCACCAACGCTTCCGTGATCCTGCAGCGCGTGGCCAACTGACGCGCTCTCCCATAGAATCCACCGATTCGCCGTATTCGGTGCTAAATCCTAGATGTGGGCGTAGACTACCGGCAGTTCGCGGCGATCTCGCGAGGCCACGATTGAACCGACAGGATTTCAGGTTGCATCGATGAGTGAGAGGCCGCCCATTTCACCACGCAGTCCGCGCGCCGCGCTGGAGCCCGAGCAGGTTCCGCCGCCGCCGCGACGCTCCGAACGCGCCCGCAATCCTCTGGTCATTGTCGGCAACGCCATCATCACCATCATTCTGGTGCTGATGATCGGCGTCGGCGGCGGATATTTCTACGGCAGGCAGAAGATCGAGGCGCCCGGTCCGCTGCAGGAGGACAAGGTCGTCAACATTCCCTCGCGCGCCGGAATGGCCGACATCGCCGATACGCTGCAGCGCGAAGGCGTCATCGACAATAATCGCTGGGCGTTCATCGGCGCCGTGTTCGCGCTGAAGGCGCGCTCGGAGCTCAAGCCGGGCGAATATCTGTTTCAGAAGAACGCCAGTCTGCGCGACGTCATCGGCACCATGGTCGAAGGCAAGGTGGTGCAGCATGCCGTCACGATTCCCGAAGGCCTGACCTCCGAACAGATCGTGTCGCGGCTTTCGGATAGCGACATCTTCTCGGGCACGGTGCGCGAGATACCGCGCGAGGGCACCTTGTTGCCCGAGACCTACAAATTCCCGCGCGGCACCAGCCGCGAACAGGTGATCGCGCGCATGCAGCAGGCGCAGAAGCGCGTGCTGGCGGAGATCTGGGAGCGCCGCACCCCGGACCTCCCGATCAAGTCGCCGGAGCAACTGGTCACGCTGGCCTCGATCGTCGAGAAGGAAACCGGCAAGCCGGACGAGCGGAGCCGGGTCGCCGCGGTGTTCGTCAACCGGCTTCGGCAGAAGATAAAACTGCAGTCCGACCCGACCATCATCTACGGGCTGGTCGGCGGCAAGGGCACGCTGGGGCGGCCGATCAAGCGCTCGGAAATCCAGCAGCCGTCCCCCTACAACACCTATGTGGTCGAGGGCCTGCCGCCGGGGCCGATCGCCAATCCCGGCCGCGCCTCGCTGGAAGCCGCCGCCAATCCGGCCCGCACCCGCGACCTGTTCTTCGTGGCCGACGGCACCGGCGGCCACGCCTTCAGCGACACCTACGACCAGCACCAGAAGAACGTCGCCAAGCTTCGCGCGATGGAGAAGCAGATCCAGAACGACACCGTGGAGC
>JBAUUA010000080.1:0-2647 GCA_049582465.1 Bradyrhizobium sp.
ATCCCCATCACATTTTAAAAGATCAGTCCGATTCCGGCGCCCCCCCAAGGACAAGCGATAACCGACTGCAGCGAAATCCATAACGTGACCACAATTTGGAGCGCGGCATCTCGACAGAGAAGCAAAAAAGACTAGCAACTGCTGCCTTTTTAGGCGTTTTCGCAGCTCCCGCAAAGGTTGTCCGCGGGTGTTGCATTCCGACAACAATTTTGACTGGGTTCAGCGTCGGCCCAGCGACATTTCGGCCACGAAATGTCTGGGCAAGCAGGACCGGATTATCAAGGTCCACGAATCAAAAGCGGGGGAGTTTCCGGAATCAAACAGGCCGCAGCGGCGGGCGCTGCGGCCTGGAAATGCGTCTGTTCTGAAAGCCCATGGAGCCTTCGGGAGCTAGTTGTTCTCATCTCCGCCCGTTGACGGGCTCGACGAACTCTCGCCCCAGGATGGCGCAGGACTGGGGGTGGCCCAGCTCGGCGCCGGGGCGGGTGCCGGAGCAGGCGCCGGCTCGAACACAGGCGCGGCCGGCTTCGGTGCGGCGGGCTTGGCCACCTTCTTCTTTGCAGGGCTCTTCCTGGCGCCGGCCTTCTTGGCGGCTTTCTTCGGCGCGGCCGCCTTGGACTTTTTGGCGGATTTCCTGGCGGATTTCTTTGCCGACTTGCTGGCCTTCTTCGCCGACTTCTTGGCAGATTTCTTCGCGGATTTCTTCTTCGCCGTCACAAGACTCTTCTTGGCCTTTTTGGCCTTCTTGCCACCCTTCTTCTTTTTGCCTTTAGCCATCGTGATCCTCCTGTTGCCGCCGACCAATGTCTATCGAGCGTTTCAAGTCGTCCGCCTCAAGCTCAAGGCCCGACGATCAGTTCAATCCCGGCCGGGGACCGCCTGTCGCCCAATCGAGAAGCTCAACCGTGTGCACCACAGGAACTGACGTGCCGCCGGCAATCTGCACCATGCATCCAATATTGCCCGCAGCAATCATGTCCGGCTTGATCATCGCAATATTGGCGACCTTCCGGTCGCGCAATCTGTTCGCAATGTCAGGCTGGAGAATGTTGTATGTCCCCGCCGAACCGCAACACAAATGGCTCTCGGGCACATCTTTCACCACGAATCCGTTCTTGGAAAGCAATTCTTTCGGAAGCAGCGTGATTTTCTGTCCGTGCTGCAGCGAACAAGCCGAGTGATAGGCGATCACGATGTCGCCGTGCTGCTGCGTCGGCTGCAGCGAGATGCCGCCGAGATACTCGGTGATGTCCTTGGCCAGCGCCGATATCCTCGCCGCGGGGCCCGCGAAGTCGCGGTCTTCCCGCAGCATATAGCCGTAGTCCTTGATCACGGTGCCGCACCCCGATGTCGTCACCAGGATGGCGTCGAGCCCGTTCTGCTCGGCCTCCCTGAGCCAGACGTCGATGTTGGCGCGCGCCCGCGCCAGCGCGTCGTCGTCGCGTCCGAGGTGATGGGTCAGCGCGCCGCAGCACTGCTCGTCCTTGACCAGCACGACCTCGATGCCGTGACGGGTCAGCAGATTGATGGCAGCCTGGTTGATGCGCGGCGCCAGCACCTGCTGGGCGCAACCCTGCAGCAAGGCGACCCGTCCGCGCTTCTTGCCGCTCGCCGCAAAAACGCTTCCGCCTGATGGTCCCGGCGCCGGCAGCCCGGCCGGAGAAAGGGCCAGCAACGCCTTGATTCGCCGCAACAAAGTCGGCGTCCCCGATCCCGCTTTGGGGGTCGGCAGCAGCGCGGCCAGCGGCCGGCCGAACCGTCCCAGAATCATGCCGGCGCGCAGCAGGCCGGGCCGCGGAAGGATCCAGGCCAGCGCCGCGCGAAACAGGCGCTCGCCAAGCGGTCTTCGATAGTCTTTCTCGATCCTTGCGCGCGCCTGATCCACCAGATGCATGTAGTTCACCCCGGACGGACAGGTGGTCATGCAGGACAGGCAGGAGAGACAGCGGTCGATGTGCTTGACCACTTCGGCGGTGGGCGGCCGGTTCTTTTCCAGCATCTCCTTGATCAGGTAGATCCGCCCGCGCGGGCTGTCGAGTTCGTCGCCGAGCAGCACATAGGTCGGACAGGTCGCGGTGCAGAACCCGCAATGCACGCAGGCGCGCAGGATCTTGTCGGCTTCCGCGATATCGGGATCGGCGAGTTGCGCGAGGCTGAATTCGGTCTTCATGTCGAGAAACCTCTCAGCATCCGGCCGCGATTGAGGACGCCTCTGGGATCGAAGCTCTGGCGGACCCGTTCGCTTAGCGCGGCGACGCCGGCCGGCTGTGGATGAAACACGTCGACATTGCGGCGGACCTCGTCGGAGGCGCGCACCAGCACGGCGTGACCGCCGACGGCATCGACGCGCTGACGCACCAGGCCGGCCTCGGCATCCGGCTTCGGAGGCAGCGCCGCCCAGATCAGGCCGCCGCCCCAGTCATAGATCACATCGCCGCCGGTATCGCGGGCCAGCCGCTCACCGAGCGCTCCGCCGGAGGCGGGCGGGCAAACGATCCGCCACACCGGCCAGGCCCCGAGCGCACCGCTGGCCGCAAACGGCTTGACGTCGCGGATGGAACTCCAAACCGCGGCGGAGGCGGCATCCTCCAGCATCTGCGCCGGCCCGTGAGCCGAGAGCGCCTTGGCCAGCGCGTCCGCACGATGG
>JBAUUA010000081.1:0-7016 GCA_049582465.1 Bradyrhizobium sp.
CCGCCATCCTTGTTACTGTCGGAATAGCCGAGCATGACTTCCTGCACCCCGCCCCGGCTGTCCACCAGACGGCGGTATTCCGGCAGCGACAGCAACCGGTCCATGATGGCGGCACAGGCCTGCAAATCCTCGATGGTCTCGAACAGCGGCACGATGTTGATGGCGCTGCGGCCGGAGGGATCGACGAGACCGACCTCCTTCAAAAGCAGCGCGACCTCCAGCATGTCGGAGACGCCCTTGCACATGGAGATGATGCACTGCGGGATAGTGTCCGCGCCGAACTTGGCGTGCGCCTCGGCGGCGGCGTGGAACACCGCGAGTTCGCCCAGCGTCTCCTCGCTGTATTTGACGAAGGACGACGTCAAGGGCCGCGCATTGCGCAGTTCGCCGGTGAGCAGCGCGATCCGCGCCTCCTCGCCCAGCGCCAGATAGGACATGCCGGGCATCGCCGCGTCGATCAGCTCGGCGACGGTGCGCTCATGCACGGCGGAATTCTGCCGGATGTCGAGGCTTGCCAGATGGAAACCGAAACAGTCAACCGCGCGGCGCAACTGCCGCAGCCGCCCGCGCGCGATCACACCCGATTTATTCGATATCAGCGAGCGGTGAAGCGTATCGAGATCAGCCTTGAACTCCCCGACGTCGGCGTAGGGCGCGGCTTCGCCGACCGGCGCCCGGGTGATCTCGACACGCAACCGCGCGGCGGTGGCGGTGAGTCTCGCATAGATGCCGGACACCGCCAGCCGATACGGTTCGCCGCTCCGGTGCGGCGAGGTATCGGGCGAGCGCTCGGCAAGCGCACGCAAATCCTTGGAGATGTCGGCGAGGTGGGCAGCGAGCGACAGTTCGGAACCGAGCACATGCAGTTCCTCGAGATAATAGTGCAGCAGCCGGCTCGATTGCAGGCGCAGCGTCCCGCGCATCACCTCCGCCGTCACGAACGGGTTACCGTCGCGGTCGCCGCCGATCCAGCTTCCCATCCGCAGGAAAGACGCGATCTCCGCCTGCGTCCCGTCGGCCTCGTTCAGCTGGTCCTCCAGCGCGCAATGCAGCCGCGGCACCTCGTGCAGGAAGGTATAGTCATAGAACGACAGCCCGTTGGCGACCTCGTCGAGCACGGTGAGCTTGGTCCGGCGCAAGAGATTCGTCTGCCACAGCGTCAGCACCTCGCGGCGCAGTGCCTCGTCGCTGGCCGCAAGCTCCTCCGGCGTCAACTGGACGCGTTCGCGCCGGTCCAGCAGTGCGGCGATCTCCATCTCGCGGTCGATGGTGCTCTTGCGGCGGACTTCCGTGGGATGCGCGGTCAGGACCGGGCCGACCAGGGCCGTGGCGAAAAACTTGCGCAGGTCGACCGGGCTGATCCCGGCCGCGCGGGCATGCGACAGCGTCAGTGCCAATGTTCCCGGGCGCGGCGTTCCCCCGGCGTTGGAGCGCGCCCGCATCTGCCGGATGTTGTTCTGGTCTTCGGCGATGTTGGCGAGGTGCGAGAAATAGCTGAAGGCGCGCACGATACGCACGGTCTGGCTGGTCGACATGCTGTCGAGGATGATCTCGAGCTCGCGCCGTGCCGGCTTGTCGTCGTCCCGATGGAACCGGATCGAGGTCTGCCGGATGCGCTCGACCAGGTCGAACACCCCGGCACCCTCCTGGTCGCGCACGGTGTCGCCGAGGATGCGTCCGAGCAGCCGGATGTCGTTCCGAAGCCGGGTGTCTTCCTCAAGCGCCTGAGCGTCCTCAGCGCGATTGGACCGCAAATCGGGTTCGGAAGGCACGATCTGGGGTGACATGGCGCGCTCCTCCAGAAATTGCCCGGCATCCCGGAGTCTGCAACTTTTTTGCCGCAGCGCAAGATAAAGATGGAGGCGGTTGCTTCGTAGTCCTGCGAACTTCCCTCGTCGTCCCCGCGAAAGCGGGGACCCATAACCACTGGCCCTCGAGGCTCAAAAC
This sequence comes from Bradyrhizobium sp., assembly GCA_049582465.1. Lineage (GTDB taxonomy): Bacteria > Pseudomonadota > Alphaproteobacteria > Rhizobiales > Xanthobacteraceae > Bradyrhizobium. The sequence goes on from JBAUUA010000081.1 coordinate 1,948, forward strand.
AAGGTCTCTCCCCGCGTGCCCGAATGAGAAGACACGGCGTATGGATCCCTGCCTTCGCAGGGACGACAGAATGTCAAATCCTCCGCCCGGCCCGCTCCCAATAGGGATCGCGCAGCCTCCGCTTGAAGATCTTGCCGGAATCCTCGCGCGGCAGGTTTTTGAGGATTTCGACGTGCTTTGGGACTTTGTAGTCGGCCAGCGAAGTTTTGAGCTGCGCACGGATGTCGGCGACATCCAGCGTCACCCCTCCTTGCGGTTCCACTACCGCCATCAGCGCCTCGCCGAATTCCTCGTCGGGGATGCCGAACACCGCGCAGTCGTGCACGCCGGGGACCGCGTGCAAAGCGGCCTCGATCTCCGCCGGATAGATGTTGACGCCGCCGGAGATCACCATATCGCGCTTGCGATCGCAGATGAAGACATAGCCGTCCGCGTCGATATAGCCGACATCGCCCGAAGTAATAAAACCGTCGCGGTCGATCTCGGCGCGCTTTTCCGGCTTGTTGTGATAGGTGAAATCCGGATTGCCCGGGATACGCGAATAGATCTCGCCGATTTCGCCCTGCGGCAATATTCTTCCGTCCTCGCCGATGAAGCGAAGCTCGGCGCCGGGCGCGATTCTGCCGACGGTACCGGGCTTCTTCAACGCGTCCTCGGAATTGGCGAAGGTGACAGCGCCCGATTCCGTCGAGCCGTAGAACTCATAGATCACCGGCCCCCACCATTCGATCATCGCCCGTTTGACGTCGGCCGGACAGGGTGCCGCGGCATGGATCACGTGATGCAGCGAGGACATATCGTATTTCCGGCGCACGGCCTCGGGCAGCTTCATCAACCGGATGAACATGGTCGGCACCATGAAGATGGTGTCGATTTTTTCGTCCTGAATGAGTCGCAGAAATTCCTCCGGATCGAAGCGCGGCATCAAGACCAGCGCGCCGCCGAGGCGGCCCGCGCGCAGGCCGAACGAATTCGGTGCCGAATGATAGAGCGGTCCCGGCAGCAGCGCCCGCGCCCCTGTCCTCAGGCCATAGATCATGGCGCGCATCCGCTCCGCAGAGGTGCTCTGCTCCGGCGTCGGCACATGGCGACGCACCCCCTTGGGATTGCCGGTCGTGCCCGAGGTGTAGATCATGTTGGCCAGCTGCGGCCGCACCGGTCCGTCATACGGCCGCTGCGCCTGGAGCCATGCTTCGAGATCGACGGCAAAATCAGGCGTGGCGAGATGATCGGGATCGATCTTGTAATGGCCAAGGATTTCCGGCGGCGTCGGCACGCTAAGAACGGTGACGCCTTTCGGAATGGCGTCGCGGAGCTGATGCAGCATGTCGGCATGGGCGACCAGAACGCGGGTGTCGGAATCCTCCAGGATGTAACGGATCTCCTCCGGCTTGAAATGCCAGTTGACCGGCACCGCATAGGCGCCGAGCTGCATCGCGCCATAGGCCGCCTCGATGAAGGCGATGTCGTTGCGCATCAGGATGCAGACGCTGTCGCCTTGATTGACGCCGATCCGCTCGAAGCCACCGGCCATCCGCGCGGTGCGATTCGCTACTTCGGCGTGGCCGCGCCGGCGCTCGCCGCTGATGATGCCGGAGAAAAGGGGATGCGCTGTCATTGTCTCTTTCCGATCTATCGTCGGGTTTGAAAGCCCCTTTGGTGACCAACTCCTCCGTCATTCCGGGATGGTCCGAAGGACCAGACCCCGGAATCTCGAGATTCCGAGTTCGATGCTTCGCATCGCCCCGGAATGACGGGGAACGTTTATCCGGCATCCGCAAAGCGCGGTGCGCGCTTTTCCATGTTGGCGCGCACGGCCTCGGTCTGGTTGGGACTGCCCAACAGCTTCTGCTGCTCGACGGACTCGGCGAGCAGCGCCGGACCGGGGTCCACGGAAAGATTGTTGAGCATGCGCTTGGCGGCGCGGATCGCGTCCGGGCTCTTGCCGGCGATTTCGCGGGCGACCTCGAAGGCGGTGGCGCGCGGATCGTCGCAGATGCGCGTGGCGAGGCCGTAACTCAGCGCTTCCTGCGCCGAAAAGATCCGCCCCGTATAGGTCAGGTCGCGCAGGATGTCGTCGCGCACGAGGCTTGCCAGGATCGGCGTTCCCGCCATGTCCGGCACCAGGCCCCATTTGATCTCCATGATCGACATCCGGGCATCCGGGGTCAAAAAGCGCATGTCGGCGCCGAGCGCGAGCTGGAAACCGCCGCCGAACGCCACGCCCTGGATCGCGGCAATCACGGGAACCGGGAGCTGCCGCCAGCCCCATACCGCCTGTTGCGGGAAATTGGCGAGCCCATGGGTGCGGGCCGAAAGGTCGCGTTTTTCGCCACCCGGAATCCCATTGCCGCCGCCTTCCTTCATCGCGGCGAACCGGCCCATGTCGAGGCCGGCACAGAACGCCCGGCCCTCCCCGGACAAAACCACCGCCCGGAGGCCTTTTTCGCGGGAAAGCCGCTCGGAAGTGGCGACCAAGGCTTCGAACATCGCGGGATCGAGCGCGTTCATCTTGTCCGCCCGCACCAGGCGGACATCGGCGACGCCGTCCGCCATCGTGACCCTGACGCGATCTTCCATGGATGGTTCTCCCTGCACTTCTTTATGTTGCCGCTTTACAGAACGGCCTTGTCCGGATTTAGTCAATCGACCAATTAACAAGCATCCTTTTAGGGGGAAACCTCCCATGTTCAATGAAAAGCTTCTCGTTGGGCGTCGCATTCTGGTCACCGGTGGCGGCACCGGGCTCGGCAAATCGATGGCGGCGCGCTTCCTCGAGCTCGGCGCCGAGGTTCATATCTGCGGCCGGCGCAAGGGTGTCTGCGACGAAACCGCGACCGAGCTGATGGACCTCTATGGCGGCCGGGTCACGAGCCATGGCGTCGACATCCGCAATGCGCTTGCGGTCGACGAGATGATCGAGACAATTTTCCGTGACGCACCGCTCACCGACCTCATCAACAACGCCGCCGGCAATTTCATCTCGCGCACCGAGGATTTGACGCCGCGCGGCTTCGACGCGGTCGCCAATATCGTGATGCACGGCACGTTCTACGTGACGCACGCGGTCGGCAGGCGCTGGATCGCCCTGAAGCAGCCCGGCAACGTGGTGTCAATCACCGTAACCTGGGTTCGCAACGGCAGCCCCTATGTGGTGCCCTCGGCCATGAGCAAGTCCGCGATCCACGCCATGACCATGTCGCTGGCGACGGAATGGGGCCATTACGGCATCCGGCTCAACACCATCGCGCCCGGCGAAATTCCGACCGAAGGCATGAGCAAACGTATAAAACCCGGCGACGAAGCCGGCGCGCGCACCAAGGCGATGAACCCGATGGGCCGCGTCGGCAAGATGGAAGAGTTGCAGAACCTCGCGGTGTTCCTGATTTCCGGCGGCTGCGACTGGATCAACGGCGAGACCATCGCCATGGACGGCGCCCAGGCGCTGGCGATGGGCGGCAATTTCTATCAGCTGCGCGACTGGAAGGATTCCGACTGGACGGCGGCACGCGACTCGATCAAGGCGCAGAACGAAAAGGACCGCGCGGCGCGGGGATGAATGGTCATCCCCGCGAACGCGGCGAGTCATAACCACAGGCCTTCGTTGATACGACGCAAACGAAGGCAACAGACGCCTTTCCATATCGCGGACGACACGGCGAATGGGTCCCGGCTCAAGGCCGGGACGACGCCGGCGAAGCTGCATTGAAGCTCACCGCTTGCCTTTGCCTGCAACGACCCGCCGCGGCCGATGAGCCGGCGGGAATCCGGGACTGATCCAAATTCAACGACTGCAGCGTGCATGCCAACCGCCGTTCGCGCGGTCAGGCTGCGGCGCCGGGCACCCTGCTGTTGATCAAAATGCGCCCGTCATGCTGCCGCAATAAAAACCCGGTTTATATGCGGTCGCCTCAATCTCCACTCCGGCGGCCCGTGCGAAACCTTTCTGCCGTGCGCACCGCGAAAACCCCTTCCCTGTAATCGAAAAAATTTGGAAAGACGCCAATGATCTCCGATCCATTTACGGTCCGCGATTCGCGCCGACCTCGCGCCTGGAAACATCTCGCTGCCGGCGCTGCAGCCATCCTGCTTTTGACGAGCGGAATCGCGTCGGCGCAATCGATCAGCTTTCAGGGCCACACCTTCGTCAACAAAGGCCTCGTCGGTGTCGCCCGCGTCCCTTCCAACGCCGTAGACCAATTCGGCGAGACGCTGGGCGGGTTCGGGTCCGGCATGGCGATGGATCTCGACAGCTGGCACAGGAATCGCGACGGCAGCTATGGCGGCACGCTCTATATGCTGCCGGATCGCGGCTGGAACACCCAGGGCACCACGGATTTCCGCGGCCGGCTGCACCGCTTTGAAGTCACACTCAACCCGCTCTTTTCGGGCAGCACCGCCAGCCAGAACCAGTTGCAGCTCAAATACAAGAGCTCGGCCCTGTTTCACCGCTGGGGCGGCGTTCTGACCACCGGCCTCGATCCCAACGCGGTCCAGCCGGCGACGGCGGATTTCCCGGAGCTGCCCGTCGTTGCGGCAACGAACGGCAAGATCAGCGTCGACGACGAAGCGGTGGTGCATGTCGGAGACGGCACCGTCTGGGTAAGCGATGAATATGGCCCTTACGTCTATCACTACACCGAGAACGGCACGCTGCTGAACGTGATCCGGCCGCCCGACGCGTTCATCCCGATGCGCCGCGATACCTCCGGAAACCTGGTGGACAACTTCTCCGCCAACAGCCCGCCGATCGGCGCAACCTACAATACCGGCAATCCCGTTTCCGGCCGGCAGAACAATCAGGGCTTCGAAGGCCTCGCGATGAGCCCAGACCGCCAGACGCTCTTCATTCTGCTGCAGAGCGCGCTGATTCAGGATCTCGACTCCACCAGTTCGACGACGATCAAGCTGACACGCAACAACACCCGGCTGCTCGCCTACGATCTTCGCTTTCACAAACCGAGGCTGGTCGGCGAATATGTCGTTCAGCTACCGCATTATCAGGACCAGACCAAGACGACGCCGACCCTGTTGACCGCCGCGCAGAGCGAAATGCTGGCGCTCAACGA
>JBAUUA010000082.1:0-4703 GCA_049582465.1 Bradyrhizobium sp.
TCGATGAAGGTGCGGTCGTCCATCGCGGCATTGCCGATCGGCACATAGGTATCGAGCCGGTCCTGCGTCAGCACGTAACCGCCGACATGCTGCGACAAATGGCGCGGAAACTCGATCAGCTCAGCGGCGAGTTCGACGGCGAGCCCGACCATCGGGTTCGCGGGATCGAGCCCGGCCTGCCTGACCTGCATTTCGTCGAGACCCTTGCCCCAGCTGCCCCACACCGTGTCCGCCAGCGCCGCCGTCACATCCTCGGTCAGCCCCAGCGCCTTGCCGACGTCGCGGATCGCGCTGCGCGGCCGGTAATGAATGACGGTCGCGATGATGGCGGCGCGGTGCCGGCCATATCGGCGATAGACATATTGCATCACCTCCTCGCGCCGCGAATGCTCGAAATCGACGTCGATGTCGGGCGGCTCCAGCCGCTCCTTGGAAATGAAGCGCTCGAACAAGAGATCGACCTTGGTCGGATCGACGGAAGTCACGTCGAGCACATAACAGACGGCCGAATTCGCCGCCGATCCCCGACCCTGGCAGAGGATATTTTGGCTGCGCGCATAACGGACGATATCGTGCACGGTGAGAAAGTAATGCGCGTATTTCAGCTTCCGGATCAGGCGCAGTTCCTTGTGCAAGACCTTCTTGGTCTTCGGCGAAATCCGGATCGGGAATCGCCTGTGCGCGCCCTGCCAGGTCAGGTCTTCCAGATGGCGCTGCGCGGTCTTGCCCGGCGGCACCGGCTCGTCGGGATATTGGTATTTGAGCTGATCGAGCGAGAACGCAATGCGGCCAGCGAACCGCATTGTTTCCGCGATCGCCTCCGGCACCTCGCGAAACAGCCGCGCCATTTCCCCGGCGGGCTTGAGAAAGCGTTCGGCATTGGCCTCGAGCCGTTTGCCGGCGGCGTCGATGGTGGTCTTTTCGCGGATGCAGGTCAGGACATCCTGCAAGCGACGGCGCGAGGGATGGTGATACAGCACTTCATTGGTCGCGAGCAGCGGCACGCCGGCCTCTGCGGCGATATGATGAAGCCGCGCCAGGCGGCGCCGGTCGTCGCCGCGGTACAACAGGCTCGCCGCCAGCCACACGCCATCCGCGCGGCTCTTCTGCAACCGCTCCAGCACCCCGAGCGCTTTCGCTGTCTCGAAGCGATGCGGCAGCGTCAGAACCAGAAGCTGCCCTTCGGAAAATTCCAGGAGATCATCGAGTTTTAAATGGCACTCGCCCTTCTCGGTATCGTCGCCCCGCTTGCCGCGGGTGAGCAACTGGCACAGCCGGCCGTACGCCGCGCGATCGCAGGGATAGACCAGGATATCCGGCGTATCGTCCATGAAGACGAGCCGCGATCCGATCAGAAGTTTTGGCTTGGAGGTGACGTTGGGATTGTCGAGCTCCTTGTAGGCCCGCACCACGCCGGCCAGCGTGTTGTGGTCGGCGATGCCGATCGCGGGAAGGCGGAGGTCGCTCGCCTGATGCACGTAAGCCCGCGGATCCGATCCGCCGCGCAGGAACGAAAAATTCGTCGTGATCCCGATTTCCGCGTAAGCCGGCGTCGTCATGCGAACAATCCGTGCATGAACCAGTTCGGCTGCACGACCCTGCCCTCCTCCTGGGCGATCTCGCGGTCGTAAAGTCCGTCGCGATAGAGCCAGAACCGCAAGCCCGCCTCGTCCTCGACGCGAAAATAGTCGCGCGTCAGCCCTTCCGCGCGCCACCATTCCATGGCGACGCGCTCGGGACCTTCGGCACGGACCACGGCGTGGGTGGCGCGGCGCCAGACAAACCGCGCGGGCGGCCCATCCGGCACCTGCGCGATCACCTTGATCTGTTCCGGCCGCTCGAACAGCCGCAACGGCCGCAGCGGCGGCTCGCCTTCCACCCGCGGCGTCCAGGCCGCATGTGCCGCGGCGGTCAGATGATGCTGCGCCGGCGCCGCCAGCACCGCGCGCTCCGGGATATGGGTGTCCTGCGGCAGATGCACGACCACGCGTTTTCCCCCGATGCGCGCGGCGATGCGATCGATCAGCGCGGCCACCTCGTCATTGTCATGCACATTGGCATCGAGATCGCGCTGCTCCTGCACGACGATCTCGGTGCGGCTGGCGCTCAGGCGAATGAGGTCGAAGCCGAAGCCGGGATCGAGCGGATCGCTCAAGGCGCCGAGCCGCTCGCGAAACAGCCGGTCGATCACCTCGGGCCTGGTCACGGGCTGGCCGGTGTCGACCATGATAGTGCGGACCGCGCCATCGGTGCGGAAGAACCGCGCTTCCAGCCGCCGCGCGCCCTTGCCCTGCTGTGCCATCGAAGCGACCAGCATGCCGGCGAGCGCCGACAAGGTCGCAGAGATCACCGCTTCGGTCGCCACCGGCTCGGCGAAACGTTTCTCGACGATGTAATCCGGCAGCGGCTTTAAGGGACTGATCGGCGCATCGCCTTGTCCCAGCGCCTGTTCCAGCAGGCTTGTAAAACCGGCGCCGAATCTCGCGGCGATCTCATGCCGCGCGCGGGAGGCGACATCGCCGATGGTTTTCAGGCCGGCGCGGCGCAGGCCCGTGACCACGGCGGCATCGGCGCCGAGCGCGGATACCGGCAGTGGCCCGACCGCATCGGCCTCTTCGCCTTCGCCGACGATGCGGCCATGAACATGACGGGTCAGTGTCCGCGCGCAGACGGCGGTGCCGGCGATGGCGGCGCTGACCGCAAAACCCTGCGCGGTCAGCACGTCGCACATCAGCCGCATCATCGCGGCCTCGCCGCCGAACAGATGCACGCAGCCGGTGATGTCGAGAAACAGCCCGTGCGGAGGATCGAGCGCCACCAGCGGGGTGAAGCGGTCACACCATTCGGCGATGGCGTTCAACGCGTGGGCGTCGGCGGCTTCGTCGGCATCGTATACCTTTAGTTGCGGACAGATGGCGCGGGCATTGGCGAGCGGCAGGCCGATATCGAGACCGAGCCGCGCGGCCGCGTCGTCGAGCGCAAAAATCTGCAGCGCGTTGTGTTGCCTGGCGACGACGATGCTGGGATCAACATTTTGTTTTGACGCGTTTTCTACCGCAGATAAGTCTACGCAATCTGCGCAAACTTGATTGCTATGCGAACCGGTACCCACTTCGCTCGAAAACGCTTTAACCAGCTCGGCGTTGTCGCGTGCTAACTGGCGCTTGATGCGGTCGATGGGCAGGCGTGGCAGCCACAGGCTGAGGATCCGCCGCCGGTTTCGCGAAAAGGCACTCATCACATTTCCATTCCATGATCCACCGGCCGACAGGGCCATGACGGTTGCGGACAAGTTGCGCGTCGAACAGCGGCGCGCCCCACGCGCTCCATAACGGAGCCGGCGGCGAATGCGCCGCGCGCACGATCCATCGTGTCTCCGCCGTCGAGGGCTGCGGCTCCGCCGCCATCCGCAGCAACAGGCCGGTCACGCCGGAGGTATGCGCCGCCAGTGTCAGCTTGCGGCTGGCGACGAGATCGAGCTGGCGCGTTTCGCCCCAGATCTCCAGCACGATGGCGCCGAGCGCATCGCAGGCCAGCGCGTCGGCGGCGGTCCGCAGCGCGGTCTCCACATCGACGGCGCGCACCGTCACGAGGAGCCGCGGATCGAGGCCGAGCTCGGCCAGTCCGCTCATCGACAGCGCGCCCGTTTCGATTTCCGCAAAATCCTGCCGAATCCACAGCAGCGGCCGCCGCGCAGCCACACGCCCTGCGAGGCCTGCGACAAACCCCGTCGCCGTGGCGCTTTGCCGGCCACCTTCACAAAACACCTCATGCATCGCGCCCAAAGCAAGGCCGCCCTGCAGCGTCGCATCCGCCTCGGCATGCCCGAGCGCGGCCTTGCGGGGCGCGTACGCGTCGCCCTGCGACTCGATGCGCTCGATGCTGCCGCGCAAACTGGCAAGCGTGTTCGTGCGTGCGGCGCATGATCCGCCAAAGTGTGAGCGGTTTGGCGATAAGATCATGCGCTTTCTCAATAAAATGGGAGCGCGATCGGACGCAAAACCGGCTTCCACTTTTGCTGATCGCACTCGCGCATGCTGCGCTCCCGGGGGTGGTGGGCCGTCACTCGTCCTTCTGATGAACTCGTGATTGGCTCATTTGTTCATGATATGTTCTAATATAAAGCTAACATGGCCGGGAGAGTCAATCGGCATTGCCGAGTATGTTTTTCCTGAGCAATCCCAATGGGATCTGAGGAACCCCTACCGCCCTGCCCGAATTGAGCCTCGCCTGCCGCAATGATACTCTTCACAACAAGCGGAAAATGCCCATGGCGACTGCACCCCAAAGCCTCAAAACCCTGCGCGAGGAGGCTGCCGATTGCCGCGCCTGTCCGCTCTGGAAAAATGCGACACAGACCGTGTTCGGCGAAGGTCCGCCGCATGCGCCCCTGATGCTGGTCGGCGAGCAGCCCGGCGACAAGGAAGATATCGCCGGCAAGCCTTTCGTGGGACCCGCCGGACAAATGCTCGACCGCGCGCTGGAGGAAGCCGGCATCGACCGCAACAAGGCCTACGTCACCAACGCGGTCAAACATTTCAAATTCCTGGCGCGCGGAAAATTCCGCCTGCACCAGAAACCGACGACGCCGGAGATCAAGGCGTGCCGGCCATGGTACGAACGCGAACTGGCTGCGATCAAACCGGACCTGGTGGTGGCGATGGGCGCGACAGCCGCGCAAAGCGTTCTCGGCAAGATCACCC
>JBAUUA010000083.1:0-4891 GCA_049582465.1 Bradyrhizobium sp.
ACGATGCGGCCGCCCGGCGCCAGGCGGGCGCGGATCGCCTCGCACGTCTCGGCGTCGAATTCATCGTTGAAGCGGAAGCCGGGCCCGCCGATGTCGATGGCGATGCCGTCGTAAAGCGCGCTGTCCTCGAAGACGAACTTGCGGAAATCGGAGACGACGCAGAGGAGATCGTCGGGCAGGGCGAAGAATTTCTGCGCGATCACGAAGCTGATCGGATTGTTGTCGACGATCGTCAGGTTTTTTCCGAGACGGGTCAGCCTTGTGGCGAGATTGCCGCCGCCGCATCCCAGGACCAGGATGTTGGCCGCGCGCGACAGCAACTCGTCCATCAGCTTGACATAGGTGAAGACGCTCTCGCCGTCGGGCGTCGCCTGGCTCTGCCGCACGCCCTGTTCGAAATAGATGCGGGTGCCGGACTGCTGGCACTCGACGATTTCGATCTCGCCGTTCCGGCCCTGATATCGCCCCAACAGCCGCACAGCAGCCACCATGCATTAAATAGGATGTATCAAACATCTCTTATCATGTAACATGCCGGGCGCCAATGTCCGCGACCGGACCGTTCGAGCCGCAAACCGGAGAGACCAGCCGCATGATCACCGCCAATCAGCTCAGGGCCGCGCGCGCGCTCCTGAACATCGATCAGCGGCAAATGGCCGAGCTCGCCGACCTTTCGGTGCCGACCATCCAGCGCATGGAGGCCAGCGACGGCGTCGTCCGCGGCAACGTCGATTCGCTGATGAAGCTGGTGGCGGCGCTCGATGATGCCGGGATCGAGCTGATCAATCCGGGCGGTGCGAGCACGAGTGGCGGCCGCGGCGTCCGGCTCCGCGAGCATGTCAGCAAGCCGAAGCTGAAACCAAGGCCGAAGACCAGGCCGTCTTCCGCGCGGGCGCTGGAACGGGCGCGCTGAGCGAGCGCCATCGAAACCGCATCTCAAATTGGTGCCGCGGCCGCGTCGACCCGTTCGAGCAGCGCCAGCAGGCCCTGCAGCATCGCGGTCGGCGTCGGCGGGCAGCCCGGAATGTGCAGGTCGACCGGGATCACCTCGGACACGCCACCGACCACCGCGTAGCTGCCCGCGAAACAGCCGCCGTCGCGGGCGCAATCGCCGACCGCGACGACCCATTTGGGGGCGGGGGCCGCGTCATAGGTGCGCCTCAGTGCTTCGCTCATGTTCCTGGTCACGGGGCCGGTCACCATCAGGACGTCGGCATGGCGCGGCGAGGCGACGAAGCGAAGCCCGAAACGTTCGACGTCGTAATAGGCGTTGTTGAGCGCGTGGATCTCCAGTTCGCATCCATTGCAGGAGCCGGCATCGACCTCGCGGATCGACAGGCTGCGGCCGAGCCGCCGCCGCGCCGCACGTCCGAGCGCGGTGGCGAGTTCGGCGACCGCAGCGTCGGCCGGCAACGGCGCCGGTTCAGTGAACGGCGAGCGAAACAGGCTTTGAAACAGCAGCTTGCGCATCTCTATTGTCCTTAAACCTCATTGCGAGGACGATTTCCTGGTCATCATCCCCTAGAGATCCACACCCGAATAGGAACAGTTGAACGACTTGTTGCAGAGCGGAAAGTCCGCGACGATGTTGCCCTCGATGGCGGCCTCCAGCAGCGGCCATTGAAACCACGAGGGGTCGCGCAGATGGCAGCGTTCGATCCGGCCGTCGCGCAGGCGCAGCCAGACCAGAACGTCGCCGCGGAATCCCTCGACGATGGCAAGACCTTCCCTCGCCAAGCCATCTTGCGCCGCCATGCGCGGCGTGAGCTTCGCGCGCAGCGCGCCTTCCGGAAGCCGGTCGAGGATCTGGTCGATCAGCGACAGACTCTGCTCGACCTCGCGCACCCTGATCCAGACCCGCGCATTGACGTCACCTTCGTTCAGGACCGGCACCTCGAAATGCAAATCGTCATAGGGCGGATAGCCGAGCGTCCGGCGCGCGTCGAAGGATCGGCCCGAGGCGCGGCCGACACAGCCGCCGGCGGCATATTGTCTTGCCAGCGCGGGCGTGAGGAGGCCGGTATCGACGGTGCGATCCTGCAGCGAAGCGGTGTTGTCGTAGAGTTCGATCAGGGCCGGGAAACGCAGGCGGATGGTGTCCAGCGCCGCGTAGATGGCCTCCCGCCCGCCATCGTCGAGGTCGCGGGTCACGCCGCCGGGCACGATGATGTCCCGCATCAGGCGATGGCCGAAGGTGGTATTGGCCGCGCGCAGCACGGTTTCGCGCAGCACGCTGGTGTGGGCGTGGATCAGCGCGAACGAAGCGTCGTTGCAGATGGCGCCGATGTCGCCGAGATGGTTGGCCAACCGCTCCAGTTCGGCGGCGAGCGCCCGCAGCCAGGCCGCGCGATCGGGCGCGACAAGCCCGAGCGCCGCCTCGGCAGCCCTTGAGAACGCGTAAGCATAAGCAACCGTGCTGTCGCCCGATACCCGCCCGGCGAGCTGCACGGCGCGCTCGAGATCGGCGCCGGCCATCAGGCCCTCGATGCCCTTGTGGGCATAGCCCAGCCGCTGTTCCAGCCGGACCACGGTCTCGCCGCTGGCGGTGAAGCGGAAATGGCCGGGCTCGATGGTGCCCGCATGCACCGGGCCGACCGCGATCTGGTGCAGGCCGTCGCCTTCCGCCGGCAGGAAGCGGTAGGGCGATCTCCCCGGCAGCGCGTCGATGCGGTCTGCGAGCGGAAACCGCACACCCCATTTACCGTGGTCGAGCCAGGGGCGGCTATCTGGCAGCCCCTCGGCCTTCAGGCCGAACAGGTCGTGGATAGCGCGTTCCGGCCGCAGCGCCGGCGGATGGTGGGCGCCGACCGAGGGATAAACCCGATTCGGGCAATCCAGGCTGACGATGGCGATTTCCGCGGTGTCGCCATCCATGATCGCCATATGCACCGTCGAGGGCTCGCCCCAGAGGCCGAGCAGACCGAGACGTCCCTGCGCCAGTTCGTTGACCACAAATCTCCAGAGATGCGCACCGACCTCGGCGCGCGGCCAAGGGTTGCGTTGCCGGATCTCGCGGCCTTCCAGAATGCGATCGATCAGCGACGGCATATCCTGTTCATCCTATCCGAGGAGGCGGGCCACATGCTGGAACCAGGCGACCAGCGGCGCGGGAAGGTAGATTCCTGCGCATAGAACCAGAGCGAGATGCGCGAACATCGGCACGTAGGAAGCTTCCGCCGAGGCCGTGCTGCCGCGCGGCTTGCCGAAGGCGACGCTGGTCAGGCGCAGCGTCAGCGCGCCGAAGGCCAGCAGCAGCCCGAAAACCAGCACGATCGCGAGCAAGGGCTGGCGCGCGAAGGTCGAGCTCACGACCAGGAATTCGCTCATGAAGATGCCGAGCGGCGGCAGTCCCGCGATCGCGACCACGCCGACCACCAGTCCCCAGCCGAGCGCCGGATGGGTCACCGTCAGGCCGCGGATCCGGTGGATCCGCTGCGTACCCTTGATCTGGGATATGTGGCCGACGGCGTAGAAGATCGCCGACTTGGTCAGGCTGTGCATCACCATGTGCAGCAGCCCTGCGAAATTGGCGAGCGGGCCGCCCATGCCGAACGCGAACACGATGATGCCCATGTGCTCGATCGAGGAATAGGCAAACAGCCGTTTGATGTCGCGGCGGCGGTAGAGCATGAAGGCGGCGAACACCAGCGAGACCAGCCCCATCGTCACCATCAGCGGGCCGGGCGCGATCGCGTCGGGCGCGGCGGCGAGCAATATCTTGAAGCGCAGCAGCGCATAGAGCGCGACGTTCAGGAGAAGACCCGACAGCACAGCCGATATCGGGGTCGGGCCCTCGGCATGCGCGTCTGGCAGCCACGCGTGCAGCGGCGCGAGTCCGACCTTGGTGCCGTAGCCGAGAAACAGGAAGATGAAGGCGACGTTGAGCAGGGCCGGATCGAACTTCGCCGCATGCTGGATCAAAATCGTCCAGACCATGCCGTCCTGGCCTTCGCCGACCACCGGCCGTGCCGCCATATAGACCAGGATGGTGCCGAACAGCGCGAACGCAATCCCGACGCTGCCCAGGATGAAATATTTCCACGCCGCTTCCAGCGCGGCATGGGTGCGATAGATGCCGACCATCAGCACCGTGGTTAGCGTAGCGATTTCCACCGCGACCCACATCAGGCCGATATTGTTCGACACGAACGCGAGGTTCATGCCGAACATCATGGTCTGGTACATGGCATGATAGAAGCGCAGGTAAACCGGCGTCAGCCGCCCGCTGTCGAGTTCGTGGGCGATATAGCTCGCGCTGAAGATGGAGGTGGTGAAACCGACGAAGGTATTGAGCACGATGAAGACGATGTTGAGATCGTCGACCAGCACATAGGGTCCCGGTTGCGGACGATCGACGACGAACAGCGACAGCGCCGAGAGGAACGTCGCAAGGCTCGCCACCACGTTCAGCCGCGCGGTGAGGCGATAGCCGGGCAGCACGGCCAATAGCGCCGCCGAACCGATCGGGATCAGCAGCACCGCCGCCACGGGATCGAAGGAAGAGATGTTCATCGGTGTTCGCCCCGGTAGTCGTCGAGGGCGGACACGTCGACGGAATCGAAGCGTTCGCGGATCCGGAACAGGAAGATGCCGATCACGATGAAGGCGATCAGGATCGAGAAGGCGACGCTGATCTCGACCACCAGCGGCATGCCCGTGGCGCCGGTCGCCGCCAGCACCAGACCGTTTTCCAGCGACATGAAGCCGACGACCTGGCTGACGGCGTTGCGGCGCGTCACCATGACCAGCAGTCCGAGCAGCACCACCGACAGCGCGAAGGCGAGGTCCTCGCGCGCCAGCGGATCGGCCTCCGCGGTGACCCGCAGCATCAAGACCATCGAGAGCGCGACCAGCCCCATGCCGGCCAGCATGGTCGGGCCGATTCCGACGG
>JBAUUA010000084.1:0-1700 GCA_049582465.1 Bradyrhizobium sp.
TCGGTCCAGTGGTGGACGGAAAGAACTTTCTCTCGATGGAATGCGCTCATGGGTTTTGGTTTTTCCGATTGACCTGATGTAGAACGAACGGGTTGGCTGGCCCCGAAAGAGGCCAAAAACCCCTGCAGCGATTGAGGATTTGACGTTTCACCTACGCCAATATCAGAGATAGTCAACCGCCGCTGACGCGCAATTGAGGGGCCAAATGCGACTAGGTTTATTTCGCAGAATGGGCCCAAAATATCTTGATCGTGCGGCACGGCTGCGCGCAATTAACTTGCTGAAATCGGCGCCTCACGGGCAATAAATTGCTCCGGCAGGATTTCGGCGCAACAGTGCCATCCGCCTTTGCGGCAACTGAACGGTTTTCATGATGCTTAACAGCCAGCGAATATTCGTGGATGCGGTGAAAAGATATTGTGCCGCTCAGGGCATCGGGATCGAAATCAGGTCCCAGGGCTGGCTCATCATCATGCAGCGCGGCGCGAAGCGGCATCTCGCCTTCGGGTACGATGTCGGATTGAACAGCGCGGTGGCGCACCGGATCGCGAACGACAAGGCCGCGGCCGCCGACGTGCTGCAGGCGTGCGAGGTGGCTTGCGTACCGCATACGCTGTTCCTGAGCCCGGAGATGAACCAGTACATTCCGCCGCAACACGCTTGGGAAGGGATGCTGGCGCTGCTGCGGGACAATCCTGACGGCATCGTCGTCAAGCCCAACGAGGGCACCAGCGGCGATTCCGTCTTCAAGGTGTCGGGCGAGCCCGACCTCGAGCTTGCCGTGCACAGGATCTTTTCTTCCAGCCTCGGTCTTGCGGTTTCGCCTTACCTGGAAATTGAAAACGAGGTGCGCGTGGTCCTGCTCGATCATCTTCCGCTGGTCGTTTACGGCAAGAACCGTCCCGCGGTCACGGGCGACGGCAAGCACTCGCTGCTGGAGCTGGCGCTGGCGGCGACGCCAACCGAACGGCGGTCGACGGTGTTGCCGGGCATGCTCGGCGACCTCGATCGCGCCGCGCTCGACGCGATCGTGCCGGCGGGCCAGCGGCGGGTGCTGAACTGGCGGCATAACCTCGATTCGGGCGCGCAGCCGGAACTGCTGGAGCAGGGCAAGCTCAGGGAAGCCTGCGTCGAGATCGCGGTGCAGGCGGCAAGGGCGATCGGGCTACGGTTCGGATCGATCGACGTCGTTCAGGTCGACGGCGCCCTGAAAATCCTCGAGATCAATTCGGGGGTGATGATGGAAGCGCTGAGCCAGCAACACCCGGATCTGGTGTACGCGGCGTATAGTGCTGCCCTGGACAAGGTGTTCAGTTTGTCGTCCCGGCCTTGAGCCGGGGCGACGATGGATGGACGGCGCTAATTACTCGTACCCTCGGTGTCGTTGAGCACCTTGAAGGCTTCCTCGAGCTGCGGCGATATTTCGACGTTGAGTTTCTCGCCGGTCGGCAGCCGCGCCATGAACCATTTGTTGTAGAGCGGGATCAGATCGCGGTTCGAGCCGAGCTTGCGGAAGGTACGTTCCACCACGGCCGCAAGCTGCGGCTCGCCTTTGCGAAACATGATGCCGTAAGGGTCGTAGGACAGATAATCGCCGGTGACCCGGAACTTGTCCTGCGCCTTGTGCCGCGCGATCAGGCCGTAGAGCAGGATGTCGTCGGTCGCGAACGCATCCGCCTTGCCGTCGACCAGCATCTGGT
>JBAUUA010000085.1:0-5894 GCA_049582465.1 Bradyrhizobium sp.
GCGAGAGCCACCATGGGAATCAGGGCCCAGTCCGGAAACATCAGGAAGAACGGGTTCTCGACCGCCTTGGGGTCGCCGATGACCAGCGCCCCCTGCCCCAGATAGTTCAGCGCCAACGACGGCAGCACGATGAAGAGCCAGGCGGTCTGGATCGGGCGCTTGCCGAAATGGCCGAGGTCGGCATAGAGCGCCTCGGCGCCGGTGACGGCGAGGAACACGGCGCCGAGCGTGACGAACCCGATGATGCCGTGATGGAGCATGAAGGAGACGGCGTACAGCGGATTGATCGCCGACAGGATTTCAGGATGGCGCATGATCGGGGTGATCGCCGCGATCGCGATGACGCCGAACCAGACGAACATCACCGGCCCGAAGAATGCCGCGACGCGCGCCGTGCCGCGCGACTGAACCGCAAACAGCACGAACAGGATGAGCACCGTCAGCGGCACCACATAGGGTTCGAACGCCTCGGTGACGAGCTTGATGCCTTCGATCGCCGAAAGCACCGACAGCGCCGGCGTGATCACGGCGTCGCCGTAGAACAGCGCCCCGCTGATGATCCCGAGCAGCACGATGGCGCCGCCGCCGTAAGTGACCGCGCGCTGTGCCAGCGCCATCAGCGCCAGCGTTCCGCCCTCGCCATGGTTGTCCGCCCGCAGCAGGATCACCACGTATTTCAGCGTCACCACGATGATCAGCGCCCACAGGATCAGGGACACCACCCCGAGCACGGCCTGCGGAGTGGCGACGCCCCCGGGCCCGCTGGCAGCGATCACGGCCTCACGCAGCGCGTAAAGAGGACTGGTGCCGATGTCGCCATAGACGACGCCGATGCTACCCAGCATCAGGGCCTTGAAGCCAGCGGTAGAATGGGTGTCGCCATGCGCGTTGGCCGCCGCCGTTTCCGGGGCGGGAACTACAACATCGGTGGTCATTGGGGTGGAGGCCTCAAAAAGCTTCACTGCATGGTAGCAAAGCGAGGGCGGCTTATAGTCCTGCGCTTGTAGCATAGCCTAGCCTGATTTTGGGGCCACGCCATGCAAAAATGCATAAATCGCTAGATGGTCACCTGAGTCCCGACTTCAACCACCCGTCCGGTCGGAATCTGGAAATAATCGGTGGCGTCATTGGCCGACCGGCTCATCGCGATGAACAGATGGTCCTGCCATAGCGGCATACCCGATTGCGCCGAGGGCTTCAGCGCCCGCCGCGAGACGAAGAACGACGTCGACATGATGTCGAACTGCCAGCCGAGCTTGCGGGCGATCACCAGCGCCTTGGGGACGTTCGGAGATTCCATGAAGCCGAAGCGCAGCCGGACGGTCGAAAACCTTTCGCTGATGGTTTCCATCCGGACGCGTTCGGCGAGATCGACCCGCGGCGTCTGCGCGGTTTCGATGGTCAGGATGACGTTGTGCTCGTGCAGCACCTTGTTGTGCTTGAGATTGTGCAATAGCGCCGTCGGCACGAAGCTCGGATCGCTGGTCAGGAAAACCGCGGTACCCTTGACGATGTGAGGCGGGCGTTTTTCCAGGCTCTTGATCAAATCGACCAGCGGCACTTCGATGCGCCGGGTCTTGACGATCAGGATTCCCGTACCCCGGCGCCAGGTCCAGATCATGAGAGCCATGGCGAGGCCGAACAACAGCGGCACCCACGCTCCTTCGAGCAGTTTCAGGAGATTGGCGCTGAAGAACGTCATGTCGACGACCACGAACGGCACGATCAGCGCCGCCGCGGTGGCCGCGCGCCAGTTCCACAATTTCCAGATCACCACGAAACCCATGATGCCGTCGGCGACCATGGTGGTGGACACGGCAATGCCATAGGCCGAGGCCAGATTGCTGGAGGTGCGGAACAGGAGCACCAGCAGCAATACGCCGATCAGCAGCAGCCGGTTGACGCGCGGCAGATAGATCTGGCCGGCATGCGTCTCCGACGTGTAGCGCACCTCGAAGCGCGGAAGCAGGCCGAGCTGCACCGCCTGGCGGGTCAGCGAATAGGCCCCCGTAATCACCGCCTGGCTCGCGATCACGGTCGCCGCGGTCGCCAGCACGACCAGCGGCAGCAGCAGGATTTCCGGCACCATCCGATAGAAGGAATTCTCGATCGTGGCGGGATCGGAAAGCACCAAGGCGCCCTGGCCGAAATAATTGATCAGAAGCGAAGGCAGCACGAAGTAAAGCCAGCCGGCCTGGATCGGCTTGCGTCCGAAATGGCCGAGATCGGCATAGAGCGCCTCGCCGCCGGTCACGGCGAGAAATACCGCTCCCAGCGTCACCAATCCGATGGTGCCGTGCGTGAGCAGGAAATCGAGGCCGTACCAGGGGTTGATCGCGGCAAGCACCGAGGGATCGTCGCTGATATGAACGAGGCCCATCACGGCAAGCGTGGCGAACCAGACCACCATGACCGGCCCGAAGGCCGAGGCGACCCGCGCGGTACCGCCGCTCTGAACGGCGAACAGCGCGACCAGGATGAAGACCGTCAGCGGCACCACATAGTGCTCGAGCGCCGGCGTTGCGAGCTTGAGACCTTCGACCGCGGACAATACCGAGATCGCCGGCGTGATCATGGAATCGCCGATGAACATCGAGGCGCCGACAACTCCCAGCGCCAGCAGCGGCCAGCTTCTGTGGCCGAGTGCCCGCTGCCCCAGCGCCATCAGCGAAAGCGTGCCGCCCTCGCCGTTATTGTCGGCACGCAGCAGCAGCAGGACGTATTTCGCGGTGACGACGATGAACAGCGCCCACAGGATCAGCGACAGCACCCCGAGCACGATGACCCGGGTGACCGGCTGGCCCTGCGCCGCGCCCGCGACGGCCTCGCGAAACGCATAGAGCGGCGAGGTCCCGATATCGCCGAACACCACCCCGATGCTTCCCAGGGCCAGGGCCCAAAAACCCGTCGTGACCGGCCCGTCCTGGGCTTCGGCTGATGTGACGCTGACGGCCATTATCGAGAAACGTTCTATTGGTTGATTTGATCCGGCGGGCTATCGACGCTGTCGGCGAACGCCTGTCAACCGCTCGACCATAGCATCCGGCAGCAGCCGCGCCTGTCTCCGCATCGTCACACTCGAGCCGAACTGATCCGGTAAAATAGTAGTGACGCCTAAGGCTTCAGGCCCGGAGGCAGCGGCGGATCTTCGCGCATCAGGGTGATGGTCACGCGCCGATTTGCCGCCAGCGTGGGATCGTCCGGAAACAACGGCTGGGTATCGGCCTTTCCGGACACCGCAAAAAAGTGTCCCGGCGGCACGCCTTCCCGCTCGAGGATCTGGCGCACCGCATTGGCGCGATCCGCCGACAGGTCGAAGGCGCCGTAGTCGCTTCGCGTCGGCACGAAGCCCGCGGCCGTGTGACCGACGATGGAGAGGCGCAGCGGCGTCGCCTTGAGTGGAACCGCAAGCTTCTCGATCAGCCGGCGGGTGCGGTCATAGGGCTCCTTGGAGCCGTCGGCGAACATCGAGCGGCCGTCCTGGTCGACGATTTCCAGATTGAGGCCCTGCTTGGTTTCCTCGAACATGATGTGTTTGGAGACTTCGGTCAGTTCGGGCATGTCCTGCAGCGCCTGCCGCAACGACGCCGAGGCAAGCGCGAATTCATGATCGATCTTCACCCGGGCGCCCTGGGCGACGCTGCGCTCCTGCTCGTCCGGGGTAGGCCTGTTGGACGCTTCCTCAGGCGGAATGTGCTCGGCGTTTTTCAGCTTCTCCCGCGTCGGCAGGCCGTCGGATTCGATGATGCCGGAATAGCGCTGGGTCTGCACGCCGAATGCATCCCGCATCGAGCCGGCGACGACCTTGAGCTTGTTGTTGTCCATGGTGGAAAATGCCGTGAGCATCACGAAGAAGCTCATCATCAGACCCATGAGGTCGGCAAAGGTCACGAACCAGCCGTGCCCTCCTCCATGTGCGTCGCCGCGTTTCTTCTTGGCCATCGCTTGCTTTCCGGACCGCTGTCACACCGCCCGATCAGGCCGGGACCGGTTCGCCTTCTTCGTGGCGGTGTTTCTCCGGCAGGTAAGCCAGTAGCATTTCCCGGACCAGCGTCGGGCTCTTGGAATCGCGGATCATCAGAATGCCGTCGATGATCAGCGTGCGGTTGGTCTCCTCGTCGAGCAGCTTGCCGTGCAGCTTGTCGGCGATCGGCAGACAGAACAGGTTCGCGACCAGCGCGCCGTACAGCGTCGCCAGCAGCGCGGTCGCCATGAACGGGCCGAGCTTGGAGGGGTCGGTCATGTTGGCGAACATCTGCACCATGCCGATCAGGGTGCCGATCATGCCGAAGGCCGGCGCGCAATCGCCGATGGCGCGATAGATCTTGCTGCCTTCGTCGAGATGCATCAGGAAATTGTCGCGGTCGCGCTCCAGATTGTCGCGGATGAATTCGAGATCATAGCCGTCGGCGACGTAGCGAATGCCCTTGGCCAGGAACGGTTCGTCCGTCTCGACCTTTTCCAGGCCGACCGGCCCCTGCTTGCGGGCGATTTCAGCGATGCGGGCGAGTTCGTCGACGAGATCGCGGGCCGACAGGCGGCTCATGGTGAAGGCGAATTTGGCGCCGAGCGGCAGGCCGTGCAACATCACGCCGAGCGGGAAACGAATCATGGTCGCCGCGATCGATCCGCCGAAGATGATGATAATCGCGTGTTCGCTGACGAAAATGTGCAGATCGCCGCCCAGGAGCATCATCGTTGCAATGACGATGATGCCAGCCACGAGCCCAGCGCCCGTCATAATATCCATGGGAGACTCCAACACGTACGCGAACCAGCCGGCCATTCTGGTCGGTGGCGCGGCCCACCCCGAGCCGCGTGACGAGAACCCTACGTTCCCCGCCATTAAAGACGCGTAAAGGTTAAACCGATTGCCGACGGCGGAGACCTGATCAACCGGCCGCAAAAGCCGATCTCAACACTCTGCTAACCATACCGGAGGCGGCCACCCCTTCGACTGCCGGCCGCGCCAAAGCGCAAGCGGCGAGCGGAGCGAGCAGCGACGGCGTCAGGCCGCGGTCAGGCCCGTCAGTTCAAGGCTGAGCGCGCGCAAGCGCTTGCGGGCGACCTCGTCATAGGCTTGCGGGTTGGCCCGCGCCTGGTTCATGCCGTTGAAAAACAGGCCGCTTTTGCCGGCGACATCGTCGCCTGCCGCCAGATGCAGGATCGCCTCGCCGCCTTGTGCCACCGTCGAGATCGGCGTGATCCCTCCGGCCCGCACCATGGTGGTGTTCATGTAGGTCGCGGGATGAAGCGAATTGACCGTGACGCCGGTCCCTTTCAATTCCTCGGCGAGATCGATGGTGAACATGATTTGCGACAGCTTGCTCTGCGCGTAGGCGCGGCTGCCGCTGTAGTCCCTTATGATCATGACATCGTCGAAATCGATCGGGTGCTGGCCGAGCGAGGCCACATTGACGATGCGCGACGGCGCACTTGCCTTCAGCAGCGGCAGCAGGCGATAGGCGAGCAGGAATCCGGCGAGATAATTGACCGCGAAACGCAGTTCATGACCGTCGGCGCTGACCTGCCGCGCCGGCCCGTCATTCTGCGAGCCGATGCCGGCATTGCTGATGAAGATGTCGAGCCGCCTGTTATCAGCCAGCACCGCGTCGGCGAGTTGCCGGACGGCTGCCAGCGACGACAGATCAGCCTGATAGAACACGGCTTCGCCGCGACCTTCGCGCCCGATCTCATCGGCAAGGACCTTGCCCCGCCCGCCGTCGCGGCCATGGATCAGGACCTTGGCGCCGGCGGAGGCGAGCCTGGCGGCGACATAACGACCGACGCCATCGGTCGAACCGGTGACGAGTACCGTCTTGCCGTCCATGTTCATCGCGGCGTCCCTTCGGTGCGGAGCAAAGTCGTCAGTGAATCTCGGCCGACCGCTTCAG
>JBAUUA010000086.1:0-1917 GCA_049582465.1 Bradyrhizobium sp.
GCCGATGCGGCAATCGTGCCGGCGGAGGCAACCGTCGGCGAGCCTTCGGCGACCCCCGCCGACACCTAGAGCGATTTCAGGCAGACTGAAATCGCTCCAGCTTTGTTTTGGCGAGCAATTTTGCCAGCTCGTGGATCGCTGCGCGATTCCACTCAAGCTGGCATTGCTCTAGCAGGGTGTCGGAGTGGGGTCGCCAGTTGGTGGGTCTGTCCGTGCCGAGGCGGCGGGGGCAGGCCCGCGTCGCACGGGCTATTTCGTGCGGTGGTCGGTTTTGGGCTACCGATTGTGCTCCGATGAGCTCGACCGTGCCGCCGCCAGCCTCGATATCGGTTGTGGCGGCCTCATTCGGGCCTCAGGCAGCGCCGGCGAGGGCGAACAGCCGTTTCACGTTGTAGGCCATGGTTACAAGGTTCCACTCGCCGCGGACCTTATCGAGACCGCGCAGCAGGAACTGGCGGAACCCGAGCACCGATTTGATGATGCCGAATACCGGCTCAGGGGTGTGCTTGCGCAGGGCGTAGAGCGCTCGGCCTTCGGGCGTCTTCAGGCGATGCGCCATCGCTTCGACCGGCGTCGGGTTGTCCGGCATCGGCGGTGCGGGGGCGAAGCGCTCAGCGAGCGGTGGATGGTGCGGCTGCCGTCCCATCGCGATCAGCGGATCGACCTCTGCCGCCACGCAGGCCTGCACGTTGGCCTCGCTGAAATACCCGGTGTCAGCCAGCAGCGTTTCGACCTCACCCAGTTCACCCGGCAACGCACCGAGCTTACCCAGCATCGGCGCGACCTGCTGCTTGTCGTTGGTCGCCTGCACCACATCGTTGGCGATCACCAGCAGGCTGCCCGCCACCACCGCCGCCTGCGCGTTGTAGCACTGCTCGAAGCCACCGCCTGGCATCGGCATGATGCGGCTTTCCTCATCGGTCAGGTTGACCTGGTCGGTGGCGCCAAGCCCCGCCTCCGGCGGTTCGGGCGGCCTGCCGCTTGGCTTCTTGCCGGTCGTCGCCGCGCGGGCCTCGCGTGCTGCCATCTTCGCTTCATACTCGGCCTGCTCGCGGGCATGTCGTTCCTTCGCCCGCGCCTCGATGCTCGCCCGCGCCCGGACAATTTCCGCCAGACGCTGCTCACGCCGTGCCAACTCGTTGGGGATCGACATCCCGTCCGGCAGGTCCGCCTGGTCCGCCGCTTCCGCGCGGGCCATCAGTTCGGCTACCTCGGCCTGCAACTGCGCCTCGATCTTGCCCGCATGCTCATACGACAGCGCGCTGTGGCGGCTCGCATTGGCGTGCACCTTGGTGCCGTCAAGCGCAACCGTGCCGATCTTCAGCACGCCCATCTCGCGCGCCAGCATCAGCACCTGCACGAACAGCTTCTCGATCTGCGCAAGAAAGCGCCGCCGGAACACGGCGATAGTGTCGTGGTCGGGATGCTGGTTGGCGGCAATGAAGCGAAACGCCACCGAATCATAGGTCGCCCGCTCCAGCTTGCGGCTGGAGAAAACGCCGGTGGCGTAGCCGTAGATCAGGATACCCAGCAGGATGGCCGGGTGATACGACGCCTCACCGGAGCCGCGGTAGCTGCCGATCATCCCCCGCAGATCCAGGCTCGCAATCACCTCCACCACGAACCGCGCCAGATGCCGCTCCGGCAGCCATTCGTCCACCGATGGCGGCATCAGGAATCCGGTGTCGCGATCAACCGGGCGGAAGTTGCTCATGCAAAGGAAGCTCCGGGGACAGGAAGAAAGCGATCAGGCACCCCCAGATTCTATCCCAGGTAGATTCGCGGCGTTAAGTCCGACACGCTGCTAGACCCTATGTTCGCGGGTTGTAAGGATCTGGCGGCCCGTCCCACGACATGCCCTCATCGAGGGTTGCGCCGGGCTGGCCGGCGCCGAGCCTCAGACATGGGGGACGGGCC
>JBAUUA010000087.1:0-2702 GCA_049582465.1 Bradyrhizobium sp.
GGCCAATGCCGCGCTTGCGGTCTTCGAAACCGAAGCGCGCAACGTTGGCATAAGCTATGGCCTCAAGGCGCTCACCGACCTTCCGGTCGAGGCCGCCGCCACCGTCGGCGCCTCGGCACGGCTGTACGATCTGACAATCGTGCTGCAGCCTGAGGCTGATCGCGACACCTACGACAACACCCTGCCGCAGGAGATTCTTTTTGAGTCCGGTGGTCCGGTTCTCTTCATCCCCACCACGCATAAAGGCCCTCTTGAGCTCAAGCGCATCGGCATCGCGTGGGACGGCAGCCGCTTGGCGGCGCGCGCCGTTCGTGATGCGGCGCCGTTCCTGGCCCAGGCGCAAGCCGTCACTATCGTAAGCATCAATGAGCCGGAGGTGCCGGCGGACGCCTCCGCGGCAGGTTTGGCTGCCCATCTGGCGCGACATGGCCTTACTGCGCAGATTGAACGCGCGAATGCCGACCGCGCGGACGTCCAGCCGACCCTTCTATCGATCGCGGCCGACACCGGTCTCGACCTGATCGTCATGGGGGCCTATGGCCATTCACGCCTGCAAGAACGCTTTCTAGGCGGAGTGACGCGCGACATGCTCCAGGCAATGACCGTGCCGACGTTGATGTCGCATTGAACGCCGCGCCATATGAGCGCGTTCGATCTATCGCTTCGGCTTTTGCGTGCCCCCCATTTGGGACATTTTGCTTTGCGAGCCTGCTTTCAAACATCGGCACCTGGGCGCAGCAGGTTGCGGAGCCGTGGCTTCCGCTCAGTTTAGGGGCATCGTCATACTTCGTTTGCAGCGGAACGTAGCCAACGGTCCGGCCATTCTCGTCACGTCACGCCTGTGCATCGGCGATCGACTTCCTCCGCGAGCGCTATCAGTCCCGGAGCTATAGTGACCGGAAGCGTTGTTCCGTCACTCAGGCGGCGCAACGATTCAGGCAACTGGGCAAGATTATGCGCCGCCTTCTGCCGGATGTCGGCTAAAGTCGGAGGCGGCGCGAGGCGCCGGCCGCTGCGCGTGACGGGCACGAGCAGCGGTTCGCCCGGCTGGTGATCGCCCTGGAGAGCGAGCACATCGTCTGCCATGCGTCCATCGCCTCCAAAGCTGCGCCAGACTTGCTTGCGGCCGGGCCACGTGGCCTTTCCGGCGGATCGTTTGCGTCGCGCTAATCCTGCATATTCCTGAAGCTTGTAGGCGCAATCGAGCGCCGGCGCGTCGGAGGATGTGGTCAGGCTGGTGCCGACTCCGAAACCATCGATCGGGGCATTCGCCCCCAAAATCCTCGCAAGTTCGTCTTCGTCGAGCCCCCCGCTCGCAAAAATCGTCACATCCCGCAGATGACCCTCGTCCAGAATGCGCCGGACACTCTTCGACAACGCTATCAGATCGCCGCTGTCGAGACGGACCCCGTGTATGGCAATTCCCGCCTCCTTCAGGCGAGGCGCCAGTTTGACGACTATTCGGGCTGCGGCTTCGGTATCGTAGGTGTCGATCAGCAAGACGAGATTGTCGGGGTCGCGAGTGGGCAAATGCCGAGAAGGCAGCTGTTTCGTCGTCGTGGGCCTGGATGAAGGAATGGGCCATCGTTCCGAAAACCGGAATGCCGAAGTCTTTCCGTGCAAGGACCGTCGCCGTCCCGTCAAATCCCGCCAGATAGCTGGCGCGCGCAGCCATCAGCCCCGCCTCCGCGCCATGGGCCCGTCGCAGCCCGAAATCGACCAGTTGCTTGCCTGGGGCTGTAAGGACCATTCGCGCCGCCTTGGAGGCGACCACCGATTGAAAGTGGAGGATGTTGACAAGGCGGGTTTCGACCAGTTGCGCCTCCGGCAGCGGCGCGATCACCCGAATGATCGGCTCGTTGGCGAAGAAGATGGTGCCTTCCGGCATGGCATCGACGTCGCCGCTGAAGCGCAGACGCGCGAGGTAATCGAGGAATCCGTCCGTAAAGCGATAGTTTTGCCGGAGCCATTTGATCTCTTCGTCCGAAAATTGCAGGTTCTCAAGAAAGTCGAGGGCCTGTTCCAGTCCTGCCGCCATGAGGAAGCCTCTGCGAGCTGGAAGCCGACGCACGAAGAACTCGAATACAGCCGTATCTGTTTGACCATGGTCCAGGTACGCCTGAAGCATGTTCAATTGATATAGGTCAGTCAGCAGAGGGCTAGTCGCGCGATCCATGTGGCCAATTCCGTAAGACGACATTAAACGCCGGGTTACCAACCTTGTCCTTGCGAAAAGACAATTTGGACGATCTTACCTATTGATGGATACATTACCGCATCGCCGAATTCCTGATCACTTGATCTCGCTCAAGCCCGAATTCCCTGCTTGCGCTCATAAAGGTTCATCTTTTGAAATCTTCGTGAGGCGTACCATGGCCGATCTCCCAACTCTGTCGATTTCGCCGGAAAAAGCATACTTCATCGTCGCCAAGGCTCGCCAATTCGACGCCAAGGACGGCGTCACCGACCCGGATTCGGGCTCCAATTCGAGCGACGATGGCATGCGTTCGGTGCTGGAAGACCTCCCCGACGATCCGGTTCGCGCTGAACTGGTGAGCTTTATCCATGACCTGAACGAGGACGAGCAGATCGACCTCGTCGCCCTCACCTGGCTCGGACGTGGCGACGGAGATATCGAAAATTGGGACGAACTTCGCGCCGAGGCCGCGCGTGCGCACAATAAGCGAACGGCCACGTATCTG
>JBAUUA010000088.1:0-11610 GCA_049582465.1 Bradyrhizobium sp.
GGTCAGCAATGCGACCGCTGCCGGTGCGATCCGGACGTCGAGCATGTGCGCGAACTGGGGAGCGCGCCATTGACGCCCAAACCGGCCGTCTGGTCCGGTGACTGGATGCCGCCATGAAGATGAACAAACTTGAGCCCGCGCGGTCATCCGTCCAAGCGATCGGAGCCCGGCGCGACCGGTCGCGGCCGCCGCAGACAGCGGTTCAAACCGCTTCCACTTAGACCATGGTCTAAGTCACTCAACCTTCAGCCAAGTAGCTCCGACACCTGGACAATTGAGCGACCGCAGGGCCGGCGATATCTCTCCGGCACGTCGGGGAAAATCACCGTGCCGCAAGATCCGCTTATCGCATGCATCGACGATGACAAATCCGTTCGCGACGCCATCGAAGGATTTCTTCGGGCGTTCGGTTTTACCGTCCAGGTATTTTCGTCGGCCGAGGAATTCCTGCAATCCAGCTTTGTGATGCAGACGTCGTGTCTGATCGCCGACGTGAACCTGCCCGGGCTGTCGGGACTTCAGCTTCAGGACCGGTTGACTGCGTCCGGCCAGCGGGTTCCCACGATCTTTATCACCGCATTTTCGGACGAGCACCGTCGCGCGCAGGCGCTGGGCGCCGGGGCGATCTGTTTTCTCGAAAAACCCATCACCAAGGATGAATTGCTCGGCTGCATTCGCTTGGCGCTGGCGCAGGGACGTGAACCTTGATGGTTGCGTTCTCGCCGGGGGAAATTCTTGAAACGACGAAACGAGTTCGAAGATCAGGAGAAGGACAAGTCAAGCGATGCACCGGAAAACCCGCGAGGCCGACGATGAATTGACGAACTTGCCTGGCATGCCGCCCGAGGCATTGCGCGCCTCGCCGGAATTGCGGGCAGCCGTCGATCGGATGTGGCGCGGCATGCAGCGCAGACGTGAAGCTGTCGAAAAGATGGATCCCACATTATTCGGCCAGCTGGACTCGGCTGACCCGACGGCGATCGTGGAGCGCGTCGCCCGGATCGAGGCGCCGTTGCAGGCGCTGATCGAGTCGCGGGAATATGTGCTGCGGGCAGGGTCTCTGGAAATCGACCTGATCAAGAGAGGCGCCAGGCGCGGCGAACGACCGATTGAACTACTGCCCCGGGAATTCCGGTTGCTGGAATACATGATGCGACGGACCAACCAGTTGTTGACGCGTGCAACGCTGCTGGCGGAGGTCTGGAACTACAAATTTGTTCCGAGAACAAATCTGGTCGACGTGCATATGGGCCGGCTGCGTCACAAGGTGGACTGGCCGGACGAAAGCCCGATGATCCATTGCGTCCGCGGTGCCGGCTTCATCCTGCGGGCGCCGACCTGAGACCGGCATCCGAAAAGGTTTTGCGCAGCGTGCAACGTCATTCCTTCAACGCACCGGCCGTCAGGGCACCGACGACGAATTTTTGCAGGACGAGGAAGACGACGACGGCCGGAAGCAGTGACAAGATGCTCGCGGCCGCGACGAGTTGCGTCGCCGAACCCGTGTAGGCGCCCAGGAAGTTGAAGATGCCGACGGAGATCGGCAACATCCCGGGTTGGCTGAGCAGGATGAACGGGACAATGAATTGAGACCACCCCAGCATCGCCGCGAGAATGAAAGTTGACGCCAGCCCAGGCAGCCCGATCGGCAAGACGATACGAAGGAATGCCTGCGCGCGGCTGCATCCGTCCATCATCGCCGCCTCTTCAAGCTCTCTCGGAATGGCGTCGAAGCTGCCTTTCAGTGTCCAGGTGGCGATCGGTGCAGCGACGGCGGCGTAGACGAGGGCCGCACCGAGATGAGACTCGGTCAGCCCCAGCGCCTGCATATAGCGATAGAGCGGCACCATGATCACAAGCGGCGAAATCATCTGGAATCCGAGCACTGCGAACAGCAGCTGGGTCTTGCCGCGAAACTGGAAGCGGGAAAACGCGTAGGATGCAGGGGCGGCGGCGGCGCAGGCGACGGCGGCGCCGATGATCGACAGCTTGGCGCCGTTCCAGAGATAGCCGAGAAATTGCTGGTTTCTCAACACCTCCACGAAGTTTTGCAACGTCGGCGAATGCGGAACGATGCGCACCTCTGCAACTAAGATTTCAGCCGGCGTGCGAACGGACAATGACAGCAGCCAAAGCAGGGGGAGCGCAAAGAACAACAGAATAAGCGCAAGCCCGAGATAGAGCGGAATTCCTTCTTTCCAGAGCGCACGGGAACTCAACGCAGCCCCCTCGACGTCAGCCAGTACACGATTGTGAGGCCGAGGTTGATGAGCAACATCAGAACCGCGAGCACGCTGCCCTGCGCCAGGTTGAAATCATGAAAAACGGCATTGTAGGCCGCCAGTGCGAGAACCTCCGTTGAACGTCCGGGACCGCCTCCGGTCAGGGGCATGACGAGTTCAAATGTGTTGAGGGAGAAGATGCTGACGATAACGATGTTGACCAGCAGTGCGGGTCCCAGTCTTGGCAGCGTGATGTAGCGGAAAGCCTGAAAGGCGGTAGCGCCGTCGACCGCCGCCGCTTCGTACAGGGTCGGGGGAATGGTCTGCAGGCCGGCGTAAAGCACGATCATGCTGAGTGCGGTGCCGCGCCAGATGTTCGCCAAGGTCGCAGACCAGATCGCCAGCCCGGAATCCGATAACCACGCCACGGGCGACAGCGAAACCTGTCTCAATACCGCATTGAAAAATCCGTAGCTCGCTTCGCTCAGCAACAACTGCCAGGTGATGGCCGAAGCGACGCCGGGAATGATCCAGGTTGCCAGCACCACGACCTGAACTGTCCTGACGCCGGGCAGACGGCGTCGAAATCCTGCCTGAAGGGTCAAGGCGATCAGGAGCCCGAGGGCTGTCTGGCCGGTCACGCTGCCGGCGACGAAAATGACGGTCGCCAGCCAGACCCGGGGCAGGGCGGAATCCGCGAGAACGGATCGATAGCTATCCAGCGTATAGACATAGCTCGAATTCAGAAGCGTCGCGTTGGTGAAGCTTATTCGGACGACTTCCAGAACCGGATAGAGATAGAAGACCGCCAACAGGATGGCGACCGGAAACAGCCACCAGAACGGATGGCCGTCGAGATCGAACCGCCGCCCCCTGCGCACGCCGTCGGGTCGCCCGCTTCCCGGCCCTTGCGCGTGCGCCGACGTCACGCCGGCGCTCTCATTGATAATTTGCGGCGGCTTTCGCGACCTGATCCACCGCTTCGTCAACTGCGGCCTCCGGTATACGGGTGCCCGAAAGCGCCTCGCTAATGGCGATTTGCAGCCGGTTCGAGATTTCAGTGTAGATCGGAAGGCCCGGTCGTGCCTGGCCCAGCTTCAGATATTGCTTGATCTGCAGATAGAAGTTGGAGCGATACAACGGCAGGGAATCGAACTCGCTCTGGCGTGTCGGCAAGCGCTGCAGGATTTCGGTGGCTGGACCCATATAGACCTCACGGACCAGGTCCATACATGCTTTCACCTTCTCGGGGTCCTTCGAAAAGGACACAAAAGTCCACCCGCCGCTTGACGTGGAACGTTGGTCGGCGGTCGGCCCGGGCAGCATCGAGACCGCCCATTTTGCGAAGACCTCGGGCTTCATCGCCGCCTGCATCTGGCTCATCGCCCAATCGCCATTGACCATCATGGCGGCACTGCCGGCGACGGCGGCCGCGGTGAGGTCGTCGTAATTGCTGATACTCGCGACGCGAGCCGGCGATGCGCCCGACACGATCAGGTCGCGATAGAAGGCAATTGCGTTCAGCAGATAGGTTCTGTTCGGCTCCTTTCCGAATACGGCTGTCCCCTTTTCATCGACGAGTTTGCCGCCCTGCGCCCAGAATTGCGGCAGGAAATCGACCGTCGTGGTTTCGTTGCGGCCGCCGTTAAACAGCAATCCCTCGAGGCTGGAATCCGACGTGCGCCTGGCCGCCAGAGCCGCCTGCTTTGTTTCCTGCCAGGTGCGGGGCGGGTCAGGAACGAGGGCCGTATTGCGGTACAGCAGGCGCAGATCGGTCGTCCACCACCAGGCATAGATGTGCCCCGCGGCATCGGAGATAATCGGCCGGATAAAGGGGAAAAGATCGTCGATTTCTTCCCTGGTGAAATATTGATCGATCGGCTTCAGAACCCCGGCGCGGATGAACAGAGGCACCTCGAAGGAATCCAGCGCGGAACAATCCGGTGCCGTCCCACTCCTCGCCTGTTCCAGCAGTCGCGCGTGCTCCTGTGGGATTTGAAGCGACATCAACTGGATGCTGACGCGCCAGTCAGGATGATGGTGGGCATACTTCTCGTAGAGAGCCGCCATCCCGGCCGCGAATTTCGGCTGTGCGTTGTTGTTGGAGTGCACCGTCAACACGCGAAAGGAAAAACTCCTGGGCGCATCCACGCGACCTATGCGATCGGGGGCGACCAGGTCCTCGGCGCGCAACATGTCCGGCGACTGCAGAAGGCAGCCCAGCAGCATTGCAAACGATCGGGGGCCTGGCTTCAACTTCATGCAGTCCGTCCCGATGTCCGCGCGAACTCCGGCGGATCCCCGATGAACCAAACGTGATGGGGGCTCGATTTATTGCAACGCTGGAACTATGCTGATTTGCCAGTGTGTTATCAAGAAGATTGGCTCTGTCGCATTTCGAACGGTTCTAAGATGTCGCGCAGACAGCGCCTGCTATGTATTTCACAATTTGTGAGTGTCACGTTTGCCAGAGTTGGAAAGACACGACGCAAATTGTAACTAAAGTCTGGTTGCGCGGAATCCCATCCCGCCAACAGACTTCCCCTTGGTCGGATTATCCGACGCTCTTGGCTGACGGACGACAACGGGGTCATACGAGGAAAGTCTAGGTAAGGACCATGCAAATGGACCTCACCGGGTACGAGCTACAGACGCTGCGAGACGACGGGGAGTTTGCGCTGCATCGGGCTCGGCAGCGTGACAATCCCGTGCCAGTGTTGACGCTTGTCGCCGGTCGACAGACACTTATCAAGCGGCTCGAGCACGAATTCGCGCTGGCCGACGATCTTGATTCCGACTGGGCTGCGCGGCCTCTGGCGCTGCTTCGCAATGGCGGATCTGCCACGCTTGTGCTGGAGGATAATGGGGGCGAGCCCCTTGATCGCCTTCTCAACCAGCGACTCGAACTGATCCAGTTCCTGCGGCTCGCCATCAACCTTACGGCAGTCATTGGCCAGGTCCATCGGCGCGGTCTTGTCCACAAGGACATCAAACCGGCGAATATGCTCGTCGATACCGACGGCAATGTCCGGCTCACCGGATTTGGCATCGCCTCGCGACTGCCGCGCGAGCGTCAGGCGCCCGCGCCGCCGGAGGGCATTGCCGGCACCCTTGCCTATATCGCGCCCGAGCAGACCGGCCGCATGAACCGCTCCATCGACGCCCGCAGCGATCTCTATTCGCTCGGCATCACCCTGTATGAAATGCTCACCGGGGTTTTGCCGTTCACGGCCTCCGACCCCATGGAATGGATCCACTGCCACATTGCCCGTCTGCCGATCCCGCCTGCCGATCGCTCGGCTGCGGTTACCGCCCAACTCTCCGCGATCGTGATGAAGCTTCTGGCGAAAAACGCCGAGGACCGCTACCAGACCGCATCCGGCCTCGAGGCCGATCTGCAGCAGTGCCTGAAGGCATGGGAGGCGCGCCGCTTCATCGACACGTTTTCATTGGGCGCGCATGACGGTTCTGACCGGCTGCTGATCCCTGAAAAACTTTACGGGCGCGAAGCCGAGATCGGGGCGTTGGTCGTCGCGTTCGATCAGGTCGTGGCCAGGGGCACCACCGAATTCGTGCTGGTGTCCGGCTATTCCGGCGTCGGCAAATCGTCGGTGGTGAGCGAGCTTCACAAGTCGCTGACGCCATCGCGCGGCCTGTTCGCCGCCGGCAAGTTCGACCAGTACAAGCGTGACATCCCCTATGCGACGCTGGCGCAGGCCTTCCAGTCCCTGGTCCGGCAGATCCTCGCCAAGAGCGAGGCAGAAGTCGGCCAATGGCGAGCGACACTGCTGGAGGCGCTTGGTCCGAACGGACAAATCGTGGCCAACCTGATTCCCGAGCTTGCTCTCATCATCGGAGAGCAGCCGCCGGTACCAGAGCTTCCGCCGCAAGACCGGCAGAACCGTTTCCAGATGGCATTCCGGCGCTTCCTCGGCGTATTCGCGCGGCCGGAGCATCCGCTCGCGCTGTTTCTCGATGATCTGCAGTGGCTCGATGCCGCCAGCCTCGATCTGCTCGAACACCTTGTCACGCACCCCGAGGTAAAGCACCTTCTGCTGATCGGCGCCTACCGGGACAACGAAGTCAGCTTTGTCCATCCCCTGATCCGCATGCTGGCATCGGTCGACAAGGCTGGCGCGCGAACAACGCAGATTGTGCTGGCGCCGCTCGGACGCGGCGATGTCAGCCGGCTGGTCATGGATGCGCTTCGGTGCGATCAGGCGCTCGCGCAACCCCTGGCCGAACTGGTGCATCAGAAGACCGCCGGCAATCCGTTCTTCACGATCCAGTTTCTCGCCGCGCTAGCAGAGGAAAGGCTGATCGCGTTCGATCCGCGCGCGCTCGCCTGGGGGTGGGATATGGAACGGATCCGGGCCAAGGGCTTCACCGACAATGTGGTGGACCTCATGATCGGGAAGCTGCGGCGGCTGCCCAAGGTTACCCAGGCAGCGCTGCAGCAGCTCGCGTGCCTGGGCAACAGCTGCACGATCGCGACCTTGACGAGGGTGTACGGAGAATCCGAGGAACCGATCCACGCCGCGCTTTGGGAAGCCGTCCGGGCAGATCTCGTCCTGCGCCAGAACAGCGGCTACACGTTTCTCCATGATCGCGTCCAGGAGGCCGCCTATGCGCTCATCTCCGAGGACGAGCGGGCAGCGTCGCACCTGCGGATCGGAAGGGCACTCTCATCTTCGCTGAAGGTGCCCGAGGAATTCGAGGAGAACATCTTCGAGATCGTCAATCAATTCGACCGCGGGGCCGCACTGATCATGTCCCGGGATGAGCGTGAGCAAGTCGCCGAACTCAACCTCGTGGCAGGCAAACGCGCCAAGGCAGCTTCCGCTTATGCGTCGGCCCTGGCTTATTTCGCTGCCGGCGGCGCGTTGCTGGAGGACGACAAGTGGGAGCGGACCAGCCAGCTCGCTTTTGCGCTCGAATTATATCGAGCCGAATGCGAGTATCTGACGGGAGACCTGGCTTCCTCGGAACTGAGGCTCGAGCTGCTTGCCGCCCGCGCCGGGAACAGCGTCGAGGCGGCCTCCGTCACATGTCTGCGCGCGACCCTGTACACCAATCTGGATCAGAGCGACCGGGCGATCGAAGTTGGTCTCGGATACCTCCTTTGCGCCGGCATCCCGCTGCCGTCGCAGCCGACCGTGGAAGATGTCCGCCTGGAATATGAGCGATTGCGGCGGCGGCTTGGGACCCGCCCGATCGAGGCGCTTGTCGACCTTCCACCGATGACCGCCCCGCACCAAACCGCGGTCATGAGCGTCCTGTCGACACTTGTGCCTCCGGCCAATTTCAGCGGGGAGACTTTGGGCGCGATCATCTCCATGCGGATGGCGATCCTCAGCCTGGAGCATGGCAATGGCGATGTATCGGCCTATGCCTATGTGTGTCTGGGCACGCTGCTGGGACGGCTTTTCGGCGACTACCGGTCGGGCTACCGTTTCAGCAAGCTGGGTCTGGCGCTGACGGAAAGGCATGATGGGCTCAGGGCCCGCGTCTACCAGACTTTCAGCAATCACGTTGCGCCCTGGATGCAGCCCCTTTCGGCTTGCCGCGCCTATGTGCGGCGCGCGTTCGATGCCGCGCAGCAGGCCGGTGAACTGTCTTATGCGGCCTATAGCTGCGCCGACCTGGTCACCAACTCGCTCGCTGCCGGAGCCCCGCTCGGCGAGGTGGAGCGCGAGGTCGAGAATGGGCTCGAATTCGCGCGCAAGGCCAAGTTCGGTCTCGTCGTCGATGTCATCGTCGGGCAGCTTGCGCTGGTCCGGAGCCTTCGAAGGGCGGAGTCGGAGTTCGCGTCCTTCGACGAGACCGGACTCGAGGAGAGGGTGTTCGAGCGGCATCTGGAGGGTGACTCCCGGCTTACCAAACCCATGGGTTTATACTGGATACGGCGGCTGCAGGCGCTTTTCCTCGCGGGCGACTATGCAGCCGCGATCGCGGCGGCGTCGAAAGCCGCACCTACGCTCTGGGCGTTGCCCACGGACTTCGAACTCGCCGAGTATCATTTCTATGGCGCGCTCGCCCTGGCGGCGGCCTGCGACAGTGCGACCTCCGATCAGCGGCGGCAGCACCTGCAGGCGCTTTCCGTTCATCATGAGAAGATCACGGCCTGGGCGGAAAACTGTCCGGAGAATTTCGCAAACCGTGCAGCGTTGCTGAGTGCGGAGATCGCGCGCCTGAACGGCCGGGAATTGGAGGCGGAACAGCTGTACGAGGAGGCCATTCGCTCCGCACGCGGCAACGGCTTCGTCCATAACGAGGCAATTGCCAACGAGCTTGCCGCCCGGTTCTATATGGCCCGCGGATTGAAGAAGATCTCCGACACATATCTGCGCGATGCGCGGGACTGCTATGTCCGCTGGGGCGCCGACGGCAAGGTTGGTCAGCTCGACCGAAGCCACCCCTATTTGCGCAGCCCGGCGCGGCCGCCGGCTCCCGGCACGACCTTCGATGTTCCGATCGAGCAACTGGACATCGGCGCGATGTTCAAGGCATCCCAGGCGCTCTCCGGCGAGATCGTCCTGAGCGCCCTGATCGAGACCCTGATGCGAATAGCCATCGAGCATGCGGGAGCCGAGCGCGGAACCCTTATCCTTTTCCGCAATAACGAGGCGCGGATAGCGGCCGAGGCCGTTACCAATCACGGCAGGGTCGAGGTCGCGCTTCAGGAGAAGATCGTCTCGCATCATGACGTTCCCGAATCTGCGCTCGATTACGTCGTCCGGACGCGCGCCAGTCTGATCATGGACGACGCCACGGCAAGCAATCTGTTTTCGGACGACGACTACGTCAGGGAGCGGCGCCCGAAATCGGTTCTTTGTGTGCCCGTGATCAAGCAAACCAAGCTGGTCGGTGCCCTCTATCTCGAAAACAACCTGACGCCGAACGCATTCACGCCGCAGCGGATTGCGGTGCTGGAATTCCTGGCGTCGCAGGCCGCGATCTCGCTCGAGAACGCCTATCTCTATGCCGACCTGGTACGCAGTGAGGCATTTTTGAGCGAGGGACAGCGGATAAGCCATACCGGCAGCTGGAGCTGGACGCTCTCGACCGGCAAGGTGGTGTGGTCGGAGGAGCATCGCCGAATCTTCGGTCACGATCCGGAGAAGGAGGGTGCGCCCGATTTCCAGCTGTTTCTCGGCAGACTTCACCCGGAAGACCGCGCGTTTGTCCAGCAGGTGCTCGACATCGCGATTCGCGACCGCGCGGGATTTGCGTGCGATTTCCGGATCGCGCTGCCGGACGGACTGGTCAAATATGTCCACGGCGTCGGCCGGCCGATCGTGAGGGAGTCCGGCGAGATTGACGAATATATCGGGACTACCATCGACGTCAGCGAGCAAAAGCGCAACGAGGACGCGCTGCGGGACGCACAGGCCGATCTCGTGCACGTCGCGCGGCTGACGACGATGGGCGAACTGGTGGCTTCGATCGCGCACGAAGTGAACCAGCCGCTGATGGCGATCGTGACCAATGCGGAGACATGCCTGCGCTGGCTCGGGAGGGAGCAGCCCGACATCGGCGAAGCGCGCAATGCCGCGGAGCGCATCGTCAGAAACGGCCACCGCGCCGGGGAAGTCATCAGGAGCATTCGGGCGCTGGCCCGGAAATCCCCGTCCGAGATGGCGGAAATCGACATCAACGGCGTGATCGAGAATATTCTCGAACTGATGCGGGTAGAACTGTCCCGGCACGACGTCTCGGTCGAGACCGAGTTGCGCAACGGCCTCGCCACGATCATGGGGGATCGGGTCCAGTTGCAGCAGGTCATGATGAACCTTATCATGAACGGCATCGAGGCCATGAGTGGCCTCGAGCGCCAGCGGCGGATATTGCACGTCAATACCCGGCTCGATGGGGACGGCAGCGTACTGGTGGCGGTGGAGGATTCCGGCATGGGACTCGATCCGGCGAACGGCGATCGATTGTTCGATCCGCTGTTCACTACCAAGCGTGAGGGCCTCGGCATGGGGCTGTCGATCTCGCGTTCGATTGTGGAGGCCCATGGCGGCCGCCTCTGGGCGTCGCCGCGTCTTCCCCATGGGGCCATTTTCCAGTTCGCCTTGCCCGCAGCAACAAGGGATTCGATTGAAAGCGTCTCGTAACGAAGCTCAGCCCACCGTCATCATCATCGATGACGATCGGGATATTCGTGAGGCTCTCGAGGGCCTGCTGCGATCGGTAGGCTTGCGCGTCGAGCTGTTCGCCTCGGTTCAGGAATTTCTCGATCATGGCCGTCCGAGCGGTCCGGGATGCCTCGTGCTCGATGTCAGACTGCCGGGGCGGAGCGGGCTGGAGTTTCACGATAGTCTCATCGAGGCGAACGTGCATCTGCCCGTTGTTTTCATCAGCGGTCATGCCGATGTCCCGATGTCGGTTCGGGCCATGAAGGCCGGCGCGGTTGAATTCCTGACCAAGCCGGTCCGTGACCAGGAATTGCTGGACGCGATTCATCTGGCGATCACGAAGGACAGTGTCCACCGGGACAATGAGCGCGCGGTTGCGGAAATCCGGACGAATTTCGACACGCTGACGCAGCGCGAGCGCGAGGTCCTCGAACTGGTGCTGGCGGGCCGTCTCAACAAGCAGATTGCCGCCGACATCGGAATAAGCCTGGCGACGGTGAAGGCGCATCGCGGACATGTGATGCGAAAAATGAAAACCCAATCGCTGACCGAGCTTGTCAGGATGGTGGACAGGCTGAGGCCTGCCCTGTCGAAAACCTAGTCCTCATAGGGCCACTCAAGGGAGAGGATTGGCGATCGCCGATCCTGCCGCATGCGGTGAGGGGCGCGGCCCTCACGACGGTGAAGATACCCCGCCGGTGATATCGGCCGTGCAAAACGGTAATGCCAACGGCTCATTCGAAAGACGTGAAAGGAGCGGCCGGCCGATCTTGTAGTTGGGCTGCCTCCGGGCAGGAACGATCCCGGGTGACACACGATCCCGACGAGGCAAGCCATGACGGATGCACTGCAAATGAAACCTTCACTGGGCGGCGCCATTGGCGCCATCGATCGGAAATGGGGCTGGTTTATTGCGCTCGGTGTCGGTGAACTCATCCTTGGCGGCATCGCTTCC
Organism: Bradyrhizobium sp.; assembly: GCA_049582465.1. Classification (GTDB taxonomy): domain Bacteria; phylum Pseudomonadota; class Alphaproteobacteria; order Rhizobiales; family Xanthobacteraceae; genus Bradyrhizobium. Next base: position 11,319 of record JBAUUA010000088.1, read on the forward strand.
ACGAACCTGCTCGCGACCAATTTGGCGTCGGTGCTGGTCATCGGGGCAGCGATGCTGGCGGCAGGGCTTTTTCAGATCCTGCATGGCTTTTCAGCCCGCGGCATCCGTGGCTTCTTGTTCTGGGAGTTCGGCGGCCTTGTGTACGCTGGTGCCGGCATCGTCATTCTCTACGATCCGGTTCTGGCGTCGCTCACGCTGTCTCTGCTCGTGGGCGTACTCCTGCTTGTCGCCGGCGTCCTGCGGGCGTGGGCGGGATTTCATTCCCGTCCCGCAGCAGGATGGCGATGGATCG
>JBAUUA010000089.1:0-2031 GCA_049582465.1 Bradyrhizobium sp.
TGGTGATCTCCGTCAGCGCGCTCGACTTCTGGCTGATCGTGACCATCGCGCTGGCGCTCGGCGTACTCATGATCATCCCAATCGGCGGCGCCGACATGCCGGTCGTGATCTCGATGTTGAACTCCTATTCCGGTTGGGCGGCCGCCGGCATCGGCTTCACGCTCGGCAACTCGGCGCTGATCATCACCGGCGCGCTGGTCGGCTCGAGCGGCGCGATCCTGTCCTACATCATGTGCCATGCGATGAACCGCTCCTTCATCTCGGTCATCCTCGGCGGCTTCGGCGGCGAGACGGCCGCCGCCGGCGCCGGTGCGGGCGGTGAAGTGCGACCCGTAAAGCTCGGCTCCGCCGACGACGCCGCCTTCATCATGAAGAACGCGCAGAAGGTGATCATCGTGCCCGGCTACGGCATGGCGGTGGCGCAGGCGCAGCATGCCCTGCGCGAGATGGCGGACACGCTCAAGAAGGAAGGCGTCGAGGTGAAGTACGCGATTCACCCCGTCGCGGGCCGCATGCCCGGCCACATGAACGTGCTGCTCGCCGAAGCCAATGTGCCCTATGACGAGGTGTTCGAGCTCGAGGACATCAATTCGGAATTCGCCCAGGCCGATGTCGCCTTCGTGATCGGCGCCAACGATGTCACCAACCCGGCGGCCGAGGAAGACAAGACCTCGCCGATCTACGGCATGCCGGTGCTGCAGGTCTGGAAGGCCGGCACCGTGATGTTCATCAAGCGCTCGCTGGCGTCCGGCTATGCCGGCATCGACAATCCCCTGTTCTACCGCGACAACACCATGATGCTGCTCGGCGACGCCAAGAAGATGACCGAGAACATCGTGAAGGCGATGTAACAGGCGCTTCGTCTTGCGAACGATGCCGCGGCGGTCTCGCGCGCGCGTACTGCTGAAACGTGGTGATCTCGCGATCAATTTCATTCGGGTTGCCCGGCGTTTCATCGATGCTGCAAAAGGCTGACGGCTGCCGCGGTTTGGCGCATAGTTCACGCCCCGACGTTGAGGATGAGGTCACATGAGCGGGCACGGCCCGATGCCGCGATCGGCGTGGATATTCCCGGCGCTGGCGGTGCTGTTTTTCGCCGGCGCCACCGCGCTCGGCGTCACCTTCGCGCCGTCGGCGGCCGGAGCCGTGTTCGCCGCGGTGCTGCTGGTGATCCTGTTCGGCACCGTCTTCGCCGCCGTCCATCATGCCGAGGTCATCGCGGAGCGGATCGGCGAGCCCTACGGCACGCTGCTGCTGACGCTGTCGGTCACCGTGATCGAGGTGGCGCTGATCGCCACCATCATGCTGGGCGAAAAGCCGGTGCCCATGTTGGCGCGCGATACCGTGTTCGCAGTGGTGATGATTGTCTGCAATGGCCTGGTTGGAATCTGCATCCTGGCCGGCGGGCTGCGCTACCGGGAGCAGGACGTCCAGGTATCGGGCTCGAGTCTCTATCTCAGCGTCCTGGTCGTGCTGGCGACGATCACGCTGATCATGCCCGATTATACGCTGACCACACCCGGGCCGGTCTATTCCGGCGCCCAGCTCGGCTTCGTCAGCGTCGTCACCTTGCTGCTCTACGGTGTGTTCCTTTACACCCAGACTATCCTTCATCGCGGCTATTTCATCGGCGAGGACCACGGCCCCGGCGAGGGTGGAATTGCGCTGTCGAACTGGATGCTGGGCTTGAGCATTGGGCTGCTTCTGGTGTCGCTTCTGGCGGTCGTGCTGCTGGCCAAGAAATTCTCGCTGGTGGTGGATTTCGCAACCGCCCGGATCGGCGCGCCGCCGGCCTTTGCCGGCGTGCTGGTGGCGCTCCTGATCCTGTTGCCGGAGAGCGTCGCCGCCCTCTCCGCGGCGCGCAGGAACGACCTGCAGAAGAGCATCAACCTCGCGCTCGGCTCCTCGCTGGCGACCATCGGGCTGACGATCCCGGCGGTCGCGGTGGCCGCCTACGCGCTGGACAAGCAGCTGGTGCTCGGGCTCGACCCGCAGAGCATGGTGCTGCTGGTCCTGACCTTCGTCCTGAGC
>JBAUUA010000090.1:0-2003 GCA_049582465.1 Bradyrhizobium sp.
CTGGTACATCCCTGTCCCTTCGCCGGCATGACCCGGATCAGGTTCAAAGGGTCACCGCGGTCTCAAGGACCTCAGGAGGCCTCAAGCTTGCGGTATCTCAGCTCCTCGTCGGAGCTCCCCTCGGAACAGGCCTAATGTAGGCCGATGCGTGGGCGTGTCAACGCATAGAGCCGGGAACTGCACCGGATGCGTGGCGGCGATGCACTGCAGCGGAGAACTCCTGCGCGTGCGCGTCGCCGAGGCGCTGGCGCTTGGCGACCTCGTAATAGCCGGCGGCGTAATAGTGCACGGCACGGTCGTGGTCGCCATTGGCGGCGCGATAGGCGCCGGCGAGATACTTCACGCCATAGGTGAGGTTGGTGTCGGGATCGCGCAGCCCCTCGGCGTCGCCGGTGTAGCCGAGGCCGCGCGCGGTCGCGAGCTTGATCTGCATCAGGCCGATGGTGCCGCCGCGGCCGACCAGTCTCGGCTGATAGCGGCTCTCGCGCACGATCACGCGATGCACCAGCGCCGGCGGCACGCCGTTGGCGCTGGCATGGCTTGCGACCATCGCCTCATAGTCGGCGCGCTGGGCAAGGGCTGCCTGCGGCAGATACAGCACGGCGATCGCGGCGAGACAGGCGAGGAATAACGAACGCTTCATCTTGTATCGCCTCTTTTTATCGCCTCTGGGACGCCGGCCGGCGCCGGCAATTGAACGCTCAGGGTTCCCGAATGTTGCATTGGCCGGGCAATGTTATGGCCGAAATCCGGCTTTCCCGGGCTTTTGGCCTCATTTGCGGGGGCCGGTTTTACCAAGAATTATGCCCTGGCGTGGTTCGATCGCTCCGTTCGCCCCCTTGCCAAATCGTTAAAAGCCGCGCCGAGCCGATGACCCTGTCCGTTGCCCATGCGAGCGAGGAGACAAGCCCGATGCGCAGGCTGCTGCCGCTGTGGGTCGGCATCGGCGTCTACGCGCTGTTTCTTCTCGGCGGCAACCGGCTCCTGATCGATCCCGACACGATGTGGCAGGTCACGGTCGGGCAGTGGATCCTCGACCACCGCGCGGTGCCCGAGACCGACGTGTTTTCCTTCACCATGCGCGGCCAGCCCTGGATCTCGACGCAATGGCTGGCGCAGGTGGTGTTCGCCAAGAGTTATGCGCTGTTCGGCTGGAGCGGCCCGGTGGTGATTTCGGCCGCCGCGATCGCTGCGACCTTCGCGCTGTTCACGAAATTCCTGAACCGGCATTTGAGCGAAAGCACCACGCTGGTGTTCGTCGCCGCGGCGCTGGTGCTGACGGTGCCGCATCTTCTGGCGCGGCCGCATGTGCTGGCGATGCCGGTCATGGTGGCCTGGGTCTGCGGGCTGATCGCGGCCGCCGACCGGCGCGAGGCGCCGTCGTTCCGGCTGCTGCCGCTGATGGCGCTCTGGTCCAACCTGCATGGCGGGTTTGTCTTTGGCCTGGTGCTGATCGCGCCGATTGCGCTCGATGCAGTCGTCAGTGCCAAAGCCAATTCGCGCCGCGCGCTGGGGCTGCGCTGGGCGGCGTTCGGCGTGGCCGCGATGGCCGCGGCTTGCTTGAATCCCTATGGCTGGAACGCGCTCCTGGCGGCGCAGAAGATCCTCGCGCTCGGCAGCGCTCTGCCGCTGATCCTGGAATGGCGCCCGGCGGATTTTTCCAGCGTCGGGCCGCTCGAGGTCTGCCTGCTGTTGGGGTTGGGGCTTGCGCTGTGGCGCGGCATCCGGCTGCCGCCGTTGCGCATCGTCCTGCTATTGGGTTTCCTGCACATGGCGCTGTCGCAAGGACGCGCCGGCGAGATCCTGGCCTTGCTGGCGCCGCTGGCGCTGGCCGCGCCACTCGCCGCGCAGATCGGCGGCAACGAGGTTTTGCTTTCGCGCGCGGCGCCCCCGGCGCGCGGCGTGCTGTTTGCCTTTGTCGCGCTGCTGCTGATGGCGGGAACCTTTGCCTACGCCTCGGTGCACCGCTTCGAGCCGCATCCGCACAGCGCGCCGGTCGCTGC
>JBAUUA010000091.1:0-7828 GCA_049582465.1 Bradyrhizobium sp.
AGCGGGATCGGGCAAGGCGGCGCAGCCGGCCAGCCGGGAACTACCGGCAGCTTAAGCAATGGCGTCGCTGGCGGCGGTCAGGGCGGCGGTGGCGGTGGTGGCGGCGGCGGCATCAACGGATCAACCAGCGCAAGCATCACCAACACGACGCCGCTTGCCGGCGGCGACGGAGGTGCGGGCGGCAAGGGTGGTACTTTTTCATCTGTAACTCTGAATGTCACAAATGTGGGAGGTGGCGGCGGCGGCGGCGGCGGCGCAGGCGGCTATGGCGCCGTTGTTACCGCCTCGGCCGCTGACTCCAATACCAGCAGCATGACGGGCGGAAACGGCGGCGCGGGTGGCGACGCGCAAGTTGGACCCGCCTTTGGCGGCAATGGGGGCGCGGGCGGCGCTGCGGTCGCCTTCATAGCATCGGGCGTCACGTTGACGAACGGCGGCACGGTCCAGGGCGGCAATGGCGGCGACGGCGGAGCTGGAGGTCAGAGCTTTTTTGTAGGCGGGAATGGCGGCAATGGCGGCACGGGAGGCAGCGGGGTTGCCTTCCTTGGGGCGAGCGCAGCTTTGACCAACAATAGCCTTATCCAGGGTGGCAACGGCGGAAACGGCGGAAATCTCGGAGGAGGACAGTTCCCTGGCGCCTTTGGCAACGGCGGCGCGGGAGGCACGGGCGTTGCGTTTCAGGCGTCAGGTGGAGTGCTCACGAATACTGCGACCATCCAGGGCGGGAACGGCGGAACGTTGGGATCGCCAGCCAATGTCGGGCTCGGCGGAGTCGGCGTGTCCGGCGGCGGCCTCACCATCACCAACAGCGGATCGATCGCCGGAGGCCTTGCCGGCGACGGCGTGACACGGGCCAACGCGATCAGCTTCACCGGCGGCGTCAACAGCCTGACACTGCTGCCGGGCTCGAGCATCTCCGGCAACGTCGCTGCGTTCAGCACCGCCGATACCCTGACGCTCGGCGGATCGGGCAATGGCGGCGCGCTCAATGCCGCGCAGTACCAGGGTTTTGGGGTCTTCAACAAAACAGGCACCAGCACTTGGACACTGATCACGGGAGCGTCGAGCGCGACCACCCCATGGGTCATCTCAGGTGGCGTGCTGACGGCCGGCAACACGACCAATGTATTCGGGGCCACCAGCCTGATTACCGTGAACGCTCCCGGCACGCTGGATCTCGGCGGCTTCAGCCAGACCATCGGCTCGCTCACCGGATCCGGCACGGTCACCAACAGCGGCGCCACGTTTCCGGCGACGCTGACCACGGGCGGCGACAACACATCCACGACGTTTTCGGGAACGATCCAGAACGGCAACAGCACGCTCAGCCTGACCAAGGAAGGCAGCGGCGTCTTCACGCTGAGCAGCGCCAACACCTATAGCGGCGCGACCACCATCAACGCCGGCACGCTGGCGCTGGCCGGGAGCGGCAGCATCGCGTCGTCGAGCGTCAACGTCGCCAACGCCGGCAGCATCTTCGATATTTCCGGGACCGCGAGCGGCGCTGGCATCACGAGCCTGTCGGGCGTCGCCGGCGGCTCGGTCAACCTCGGCGGCAAGACGCTGACGCTGTCCAGCGCATCGGGCACGTTCGACGGCGCGATCGGCGGCACCGGCGGCGGACTGGCGCTGACGGCCGGCTCCGAGACGCTCACCGGCGCCAACACCTATACGGGCCCAACCACGATCAACCGCGGCACGCTGCTGGTCAACGGCTCGATCGCCCCTTCGGCGGCGTTCGTGAATTCCGGCGGCACGCTCGCCGGCACCGGCACGGTGGGCAACGTCACGGTGCACGCCGGCGGTATCCTCGCCCCCGGCCCGACGGGCGCGCCGGGATCGCTGGCGGTGTCGGGCAGTCTCGCCTTCGCATCGGGCGCGATCTATCTGGTCAATGTGACGTCGGCGAATGCCTCGGCCGCCAATGTCACTGGCGTGGCGACGCTCACCGGCGGCAGCGTGCGAACGGCGTTCTCCGCCGGAACCCAGATGGGGACGAGCTACACCATCCTCACATCGTCCGGCCTCGTCAGCACGTTCTCCGGCCTGAGCGGCAACGTCCCGGCCGGCTTCATCGAGACCCTCAGCTATGTCGGAAACACGGTGATGCTGAACGTCACGACGATGCTCGGCGGCACCGGCGCACCGCCGAACGGCGGACAGGGCAGCGGCAACCAGCAGAACGTCACCAATACGCTCGTCAACTACTTCAACAATGGCGGTATGCTGCCGCCCGCCATCGTCGCGATGTTCGGCCTCACCGGCAACAATCTCAGCTTTGCTTCGTCTCAGCTTTCCGGCGAGGCCGCCACCGGCGCCCAGTCGAGCGCATTCCAGTTGATGACCGGGTTTCTCGGCCTCCTGACCGATCCCTTCGTGGAGGGCCGCGGCGGCGGCAATGCGCTCGGCTTTGCGGCCGAGGATGCGACGCTGCCGCCGGAGATCGCCTCGGCCTATGCGGCGGTTTTCAAGGCGCCGCCCCGGCAAGCCCTGCGGTTCGAACAACGCTGGAATGTCTGGGGCTCGGCGTTCGGCGGCGCCAATCACACCGACGGCAATCCCGTCGTCGGCAGTCACGATCTCACGGCGAGCGCCGGCGGCTTCGCGGCCGGCGCCGATTACCGCGTGACGCCGTTCACCACGGTGGGCGTTGCGCTTGCCGGCGCCGGCACCGGCTGGAGCCTGGCACAGGGGCTGGGCTCGGGGCAGAGCGATGCGCTGATGGCCGGCATCTACGGCAGGACCACTTTCGGGCCGGCCTATGTCGCGGCATCGCTCGCCTTTGCCAATCACTGGATGTCGACCGACCGGATCTCGCTGGCGTCCGATCAGTTGACGGCGAAATTCAACGCGCAGAGCTATGGCGGGCGGGTCGAGGCGGGCTATCGTTTCGCCTCGCCGCTCCTCGCCGTGACGCCCTATGCGGCCGTCAATGCGCAGGCCTTCGTGGCGCCGGCCTACAGCGAACAGGATGTGAGCAGCGGCGGCCTCGGCCTCACCTTTGCGGGCCGCACCGCGAGCGACATCCGCGGCGAAGCCGGCGCAAGGTTCGATCGCCTCACCGCGATCGATCCCACTACGCTGTTGGTGCTGCGGGGCAAGCTCGGCTACGCCCACGACTGGGTCAGCGATCCTTCGCTCGCCGCGATCTTCCAGGCGCTGCCCGGGACGAACTTCATCGTCAACGGCGCCGCGCCCGCGCATGATTCCGGCCTCGTCGCCGCGGGCGCCGAACTGCGCTTCGCCAGCGGCATCTCGCTCGCCGCCAAGTTCGACGGCGAATTCGCAGCCCACAGCCAGACCTATGCCGGCACCGGAACGGTGCGGTATTCCTGGTAGGAACGGCTTCGGTTTCGAAGGCGGCTGCAACGCCGCGCCGGACGCAACCTCAAAAGCCGCGGCAGGCTCGAAACGTGACGCATTTGCCGCGAATGCGGCTGCGCCCTTCCGCCGCATGGCACGCATTAGGCCGAATTGCCAATGCGGACACAGCCTTCCCGTGTTGCGCCGTCCCCCCGTCATGCTATCGTTCGATAAATTGGCCCGCCATGAGGCCGAAATGTCGAGGGAGGGAACCATGCGGGGCGTTCGGACGCTTGCCGTTGCGGCGGCGTTATCTTTGCTGGCGGTCTCGTCGATCGCGCGCGCAGCCGAACCCAAGCAGGGCGGCATCTTAAGAATCTATCACCGCGACAGCCCAGGCAGCGCCTCGATCCACGAGGGCGCGACCTATTCGGTCAACGTCCCCTTCATGCCGGTGTTCAACAACCTGGTCATCTACAAGCAGGACGTGGCGCAGAACAGCATGGACTCGATCGTTCCGGATCTCGCCGATAGCTGGGCCTGGAGCGCCGACCACAAGACGCTGAACTTCAAGCTGCACCAGGGCGTCAAGTGGCACGACGGCAAGCCGTTCACCTCGGCCGACGTCAAATGCACCTTCGACATGCTGATGGGCAAGTCGCCACAGAAGTTCCGCCAGAATCCGCGCAAGGCCTGGTACGAATTCGTCAACGACGTCACGACCAACGGCGATCTCGAGGTCGCCTTCAACCTGAAGCGGCCGCAGCCGGCGCTGCTGGCGCTGCTCGCCTCCGGCTATACGCCGGTCTATCCCTGCCATGTGTCGCCAGCCGACATGCGCACCCATCCGATCGGCACCGGCCCGTTCAAGTTCGTCGAGTTCAAGGCCAACGAATCGATCAAGCTCACCCGCAACCCCGACTATTTCAAGAAGGGCCTGCCGCATCTCGACGGCATCGAGTTCACCATCATCCCGAACCGCTCAACCGCCATTCTGGCGTTCATTGCCGGCAAGTTCGACATGACGTTCCCGACCGAGGTATCGATCCCGCTGCTCAAGGACGTCAAGGCCCAGGCGCCGAACGCGGTATGCGTGGTCGCGCCCAACAATGTCAGCACCAACATCATCGTCAATTCGACGTCGCCGCCGTTCGACAATCCGGATATCCGCCGCGCGATGGCGCTGGCGCTCGACCGCAAGGCCTTCGTCTCGATCCTGTTCGAAGGCCAGGCCGACATCGGCGGCACCATGCTGCCGCCACCCGCCGGCTTCTGGGGCATGCCGAAGGAGATGCTGGAGACGATTCCGGGTTACGGCCCCGACGTCAACGCCAACCGCGAAGAGGCGCGCAAGCTGATGCAGAAGGCGGGCTATGGACCGGACAAGCACCTTGCGGTCAAGGTTTCCACCCGCAACATTCCGGTTTATCGTGATCCCGCCGTCATCCTGATCGATCAGCTCAAGAGCATCTATATCGACGGCGAACTCGATGTGGTCGAAACCGCCAACTGGTTTCCGAAGATCGCGCGCAAGGATTATGCGCTTGGGCTGAACCTGACCGGCAACTCGGTCGACGATCCCGACCAGTCGTTCTACGAGAATTACTCCTGCGGTTCGGAACGCAACTACACCAACTACTGCAACAAGAACATCGAGAAGCTGTTCGACGAGGAATCCCAGGAGACCGATGTCGGCAAGCGCAAGAAGCTGGTCTGGGACATCGACAAGCAGCTTCAGGAAGACGTGGCGCGGCCGATCATCTTTCATGCCCATACCGGCACCTGCTGGCAGCCCTACGTCAAAGGCGTCACCGTCATGACCAACAGCTCCTACAACGGCTATCGCTACGAGGACGTCTGGCTGGACAAGTAAGGTCCGCCAGCAAGCGATCCAGCGGGTAAACGGAGAGCAGCCAGGTGTTTGCTTATATCGTGCGGCGCCTCGTCTTGATGCTCGTGACCTTGTTCGGGATCTCGGTCATCATATTCGTGCTGCTGCGCATCGTGCCCGGCAACATCGTCGATATCCTGTTCGCCGCAGCCGGCTATGTCGACCCCGCCGACAAGGCCAATCTGGAGCGCGAGCTCGGGCTCGATCAGCCGATCGTGGTGCAATATCTGCACTGGATCGGCGGGCTCCTGCACGGCGACCTCGGCTATTCCTTTGTCTCCGAGAAGCCGGCGCTCGACGAGATCCTGCCGCGGATTCCGATCACGGCGCGGCTCGCCGGGCTGGCGCTGCTGTTCTCCGCGTCGATCGGGATTCCCCTGGGGGTCATTAGCGCGGTCAAGCAGGGCACGCGGCTCGACTATTTGCTGCGCGTCGTCAGCCTGAGCGGGCTGTCGCTCCCGGCCTTCTGGCTCGGCCTGCTGATCCTGATGGCCTCGGTCGCGATGTTCGGAACCATGCCTCTCTACAACCCGAACCCGCAAACCTGGACCGAGGCGATCGCGATCTATTGCGTTCCGGCGATGGCGGTCGGCTTCCGCAGCGCCGCGCTGACGATGCGGATCACGCGCTCCTCGATGCTGGAAATCCTGCGGCAGGACTATATCCGCACCGCCCGCGCCAAGGGCGCATCGGAAGCCTCCGTCAACTATCGCCACGCGCTGAAGAACGCCATCCTGCCCGTCATCACCGTGATCGGCATCGAGGCGGCGTTTTTGATCGGCGGCCTGATCGTCACCGAAACGGTCTTCAATATTCCCGGCGTCGCCCGCTTCCTGGTCGAGGCGATCCGCTGGCGCGACTACCCGATCGTGCAGAACCTGGTGATGCTGATCGCGGTGGTCGTCGTGCTCGCCAACTTCACGGTCGACATGCTCTACGCGCTGGTCGATCCCCGGATCAGATACACGGATTAGGAGCCGATTTGGCCGCGATCAACTACGATAACGAGCTGCGACGGGCCGGCGCCAACTCGACGCATGGCTGGCGCAGGCTCGTCTTCCTCGCGCAACGACACATGCTGGGCACGATCGGCCTGTTCTTCATGCTGCTGTTCGTGTGGGCCGCGGGGTTCGCCGACCTGATCTGCCGCTACGATCCGCTCACCGTCGATTCCGCGCACGCGCTCGCCCATCCCGATTGGCGGCACTGGATGGGGACCGATTCGTTCGGCCGCGATGTCTGGAGCCGCATCATCCATGGCGCGCGGATCTCGCTCGCCGTCGGCATCGGCTCGACCGCGCTCGGCTCGCTGTTCGGCGTCAGCATCGGCCTCGCGTCGGGATATCTCTCCGGCTGGGTCGATCTGGTGTTCCAACGGGTCACCGATATCCTGCAGGCCCTGCCGCTGTTGGTGCTGGCCCTGATCATGACGGCGGCGCTGGGGCCGACGCTTCCCAACGTCATCATCGCCATCGCCATACCCCTGATCCCGACGGTCGCCCGCGTCATCCGCGCCAATACGCTGGCGCTGCGCGAACTGCCATTTGTCGAGGCCGCAAAGTCGATCGGCATGAGCGAAACGCGGATCGCGCTGCGTCACGTCCTGCCCAATACGCTGGCGCCGCTGATCGTGCTGGCCACGGCGCAGCTCGGCTCGACCATTCTCACCGAGGCGTCGCTGTCGTTTCTCGGGCTCGGCATTCCCGAGCCCTATCCGTCCTGGGGCCGGATGCTGTCGGAATCGGCGGCGGAATATGTCCGCACCGCGCCATGGCTGGTGATCTTCCCCGGCATCGCCATCAGCCTCGCGGTATTCGGAACCAATCTGTTCGGTGACGCCTTGCGCGACATCCTCGATCCGAGGCAGCGCGGCTGATGAGCGAGGCAGAGGCGGAAGACAGGGTTCTCGAGGTGAAGAACCTGCAGACGGTTTTCTTCACCAATTCCGGACTGTTCAAAGCGGTCGACGACGTTTCATTCCATGTCCGCCGCGGCGAGACGCTGGCGATCGTCGGCGAATCCGGCTGCGGCAAGAGCGTGACCGCGTTGTCGATCATGCGGCTGGTGCCGGATCCGCCGGGCCGGATCGTCGGCGGCACGATCATGCTGGAAGGATCGGATCTTCTTAACCTCGACGAAGACGAGATGCGAAAGGTCCGCGGCAACCGCATTTCCATGATTTTTCAGGAGCCGATGACCTCGCTCAACCCGGTGATGCGGATCGGCGACCAGATCACGGAAGCCGTGCGGCTGCATCAGCCGATGACGAACAAGGAGGCTTGGGAGCAGGCCGTCAAGATGCTGCGCCTGGTCCGGATTCCCGAACCCGAGCGGCGCGCGGTCGAATATCCGCACCAGCTCTCCGGCGGCATGCGCCAACGCGCGATGATCGCGATGGCGCTGGCCTGCCGGCCGGCGCTGCTGATCGCCGACGAGCCGACCACCGCGCTCGATGTCACCATCCAGGCGCAAATCCTGGCGCTGGTGCTCGACCTGCAGAAACAGCTCGGCATGGGCCTGATCCTGATCACCCACGACCTCGGCGTGGTCGCGCAGACGGCGCAGCGCGTGATCGTGATGTATGCCGGCAAGAAGGTCGAGGAGACCGACGTCGAAACCCTGTTCGCCAACCCG
>JBAUUA010000092.1:0-6128 GCA_049582465.1 Bradyrhizobium sp.
ACCTTGAGATGGACATGCCCGATTCGCGTGCCGGCGATGATGGGTGGATGGTCGGGCATGGTTGATCTCTTTCTTTTCCTCGCCCGCTTGCGGAGAAGTCTGCAGCGGCGTCCTCACGCCAGCTCCGAAACTTCCCCCGCAGGCAGCTCGAACTCAAACGCATTCAGCGTCATCGACACCATGGTGTAGTAGCCGCACAGGCCGATGATCTCCACCAATCCGCGTTCGCTCAGCACCTTGACCGCCTCGTTGTACAACGCCGTGGACAGCCCGTGGCCCTCATGCAGCGACTTTGAAACGTCGTAGATCATCTGTCCCTTCGCGTCCTCGAAGCGCGGGGTGCGGCGATCCCTGATGTCGTCGATGATCTTGAGATCCATGCCGCCCTTCAGCGCCAGCCGTTTATGGGCATACCATTCGTAATGCGCGGTCCAGTGCCGCGCCGTGACCAGGATCGCGATCTCCGACAATTTGGCCGGAAACATCGTGTCGAAGCGCAGCACGGCGCCGAGGCGGGTGGCGTGCCGCGCCATCTCCGGGCTGTTGAGCCAGGCCATCATCGGCGCCGGCGGCGCGCCGCGCTTGCCGGCGATCGACTCGTCATAGGTCTGTTTCTGGTTCTCGTTCATTTCGCCAGGCGAAAGCAACTTCAGCCGCATCTTGCGTTTCCTCTTGTTTTTCAATCATTATCGGCCTTGCGCATACACCCGATCGGCGATCAGTACTACCGCCGCGGCCGCATGGCCCTGGCCAGAGATATATTGAATTCCGCAAGGCGACGGCTAAGGTCGATCCGCAAAATGATGCCTCGATCGCGCAGCCGGCAGCCGGCTGCAATCGCTTGAATGGAAACGCCGATGTCCGATCTGGAAAAGTTTCGCCGCGAAACCCGCGTTTGGCTGGAAGCCAATTGTCCGCCGGAGATGCGGCGTCCGATGACCTCGGAGTCCGACACGTTCTGGGGCGGCCGCAACACCAAATTCTCCTCCGAGCCGCAGCGCGTCTGGTTCGAGCGGATGCGCGACAAGGGCTGGACCGTGCCGCACTGGCCGAGGGAATATGGCGGCGGCGGCCTCGATGGCGAGGAGGCCAAGATCGTGCGGCAGGAGATGGCCGCGATCGGCGCGCGTGCGCCGCTGACCTCGTTCGGCATTTCCATGCTCGGACCGGCGCTGTTGAAATACGGTACCGAGGCGCAGAAGAAGGAGCATCTGCCCAAGATCACCGCCGGCCTGATCCGCTGGTGCCAGGGCTATTCCGAGCCGAACGCCGGATCGGACCTCGCCTCGCTGCAGACCCGCGCCGAGAGCGACGGCGACGATTTTGTCATCAATGGCCAGAAGATCTGGACGTCTTACGCCAACCATGCCGACTGGATTTTCTGTCTGGTGCGCACCGATGCATCGGCGAAGAAACATGACGGCATCAGCTTCATTCTGTTCGATATGGCCTCGAAGGGCGTCTCGACCAAGCCGATCCTGTTGATCTCGGGCTATTCGCCGTTCTGCGAAACCTTCTTCGACAATGTGCGGGTGCCGAAATCCCATGTGGTCGGCACCGTCAATCGCGGCTGGGACGTCGCCAAATATCTGCTGCAGCACGAGCGCGCGATGATCTCGGGCATGGGCGAGCGCGGGGTGGGGCGACCGCTCGGCCAGGTCGCCGCCGACTCCGTCGGCACCGACGAGCAGGGCCGGCTGGAAGATCCCATGCTGCGCGGCCAGATCGCGACGTTCGAGATCGACGAGGCCGCGCTGGCCTGCGCCGCCGAACGCGCGGTCGACCTCGCCAAGGCGGGCCAGGCGCATCCGGCGTTTTCCTCGGCGATGAAATATTACGGCACCGAGCTGAACAAGCGCCGCTACGAAATCCTGATGTCGGCCGGCGGCGTCGACGCGCTGGAATGGGAAAGCGAGCGCTCCAGAGGCGGCGCCAGGCCGCGCGCCTGGCTGCGCACCAAGGCCAACTCGATCGAGGGCGGCACATCCGAGGTGATGCTCGGCATCGTGGCGAAGCGGATCCTCGATCTGCCGGGGGCGTGAAGCTGCCTGTTACAACACCCCGTCATTCCGGGGCGCGACGAAGTCGCGAGCCCGGAATCCATAACTACCATCGGGAGTATGGATTCCGGGCCTGCGCCAAGCGGCGCATCCCGGAATGACGATTTCAAACAATTTGGTCCTCTAAGCGGAAAGCTCTCATATGGCCCTCGTCCTCAGCGAAGAACAGTCGATGCTGCGCGACAGCGCGCGCGGTCTCATCAGCGACAAGGCGCCCGTGTCGCATCTGCGGCAGCTGCGCGATGCCAAGGACACAAGCGGCTTTTCCCGCGAGCTCTGGAAGACTTTCGCCGAGATGGGATTTTCCGGCCTGCTGGTGCCGGAGGAGTTTGGCGGCTCGGGTCTCGGCTGCGTCGAGGCCGGCGTGGTGATGGAGGAGATCGGTCGCACCCTGATGCCGTCGCCGTTTCTCGGCACAGCCGTGCTGGCAGTGTCCGCGCTGTCGCGCGGCGGCAGCGCCGCGCAGAAGGCGCAACATCTGCCGAAGATCGTCGACGGCTCACTGCTCGCCGCGCTCGCGATCGACGAGGGTGCAAAGCATCGCCCGTTGCAGACCAAGCTGCAGGCAGTGCGCTCCGGCAACGGTTTTAGGCTCACCGGCGACAAGGCGTTCGTGGTCGATGGGCACGTTGCCGATCTCCTCATCGTCGCGGCCCGCACCGCGGGCGCGGCGGGCGAGCGCGATGGGCTGACGCTGTTCTTGGTGGACCCCAAGGCAAAAGGCGTCGAGACCGAACGCACCGCGATGGTGGATTCGCACAACGCTGCCCGGATCAAGTTGGGAAATGTCGAGGTCAATGCCGACGGCGTGCTCGGCGAGGTCGATCAGGGTTTTGCGCTGTTGGAAGTCGTGCTCAATATCGGCCGCGGCGCGGTGGCCTCGGAAATGGTCGGCTTGAGCGAGGAAGTGTTCGGCCGCACCGTCAACTATCTCAAGGAGCGCAAGCAGTTCGGAAAGCTGATCGGCGAATTCCAGGCGCTGCAGCACCGCGCCGCCCAGCTCTATATCGACATCGAGATCACCCGCGCCGCTGTGCTGAAGGCGCTGCAGACGCTGGATGCGGATTTTGTGAATGCTGCTGCTGCGGTCGCGGTTGCCAAGGCACGCGCTGGCTCGACCGCGACGCTGGCCGTCCAGGAAGGCGTGCAGATGCATGGCGGCATGGGCATGACCGACCAGTTCGACATCGGCTTCTTCATGAAGCGCGCCAGGGTGTGCCAGGAATTGTTCGGCGATGCCAATTTCCACGCCGATCAACTGGCGCGGATGAAGAGCTACTAAACCGTCATGGCCGGGCTTGACCCGGCCATCCACGTCTTGCTTTGTTTGCGTCAAAGGAAGACGTGGACCCGGCACGAGGCCGGGCATGACGAGCGTAAGTTGTGGCCGCGTGCTTTAAACTGTCACCGTATCGGCGGCGCATACTGGATGCCGCCGGCGCTCCAGAGCTGGTTGAGGCCGCGCGGAATCTTCAGCTTCGATCCCGAGCCGACATTGCGCTCATAGACCTCGCCGTAATTGCCGACATGGCGGATGATGCGGGCGGCCCAGTCCTTGGTCAGTCCGATGTCCTCGCCATAGGAGCCCTCGGTGCCGACCAGCCGCATCACGTCGGGCTTCTTCGACTTCAGCGCCTCGTCGATGTTCTTCGAGGTGACGCCGAGTTCCTCGGCGTTGATCATCGCATACAGCGTCCACTTCACCAGCATCATCCAGTCGTCGTCGCGCTGCCGCACCACCGGCGCCAGCGGCTCCTTGGAGATGACGTCGGCGAGAATGACGTGGTCGTCGGGTTTTGAAAGATTAAGCCGTAGCGCGTAGAGCTGCGACACGTCGGCGGTGAGGGTATCGCACTGGCCGGAATCATAGGCCTTGATGACGTCCTCCAGCTTGGAAAATTTCTTCTCCTCGTATTTCATGTTGTTGGCGCGGAAATAGTCGGTGAGGTTGAGCTGCGTGGTGGTCTCCGCCTGCACGCATACCTTGCTGCCGTTCAGCTCCAGCGCGGAATCGATGTTGCGCGCCCGCGGCAGCATGAAGCCTTCGCCGTCATAATAGGCGACCGCCGGAAAATAGAGATCGTAATTGGTCTCGCGCGCCATGCTCCAGGTCGAGTTGCGCGACAGGATATCGACCTTGCGGTTCTGCAATTCCTTGAAACGCTCGCTGGCTTCCAGCGGCACGAACTTGGCTTTGCTCGGATCGTCGAAGATGGCGGCCGCGATCGCGCGGCAGAAGTCGACGTCGAAGCCGCTCCAGTTGCCCTTGTCGTCGGGGATCGAGAAGCCCGGCAGGCCCTTGTTGACGCCGCACAGCACTTCGCCGCGCCGCAGCGTCCGCTTCAAGGTCCGCGTGTCATATCGTTCATAGGTGATGGCGACGGCCGCGACCGCGACTGCGACCGCCAGCCCGATCAGGAGGCCGCCTCGGAATGTGCGCATGGTTCTGTCTTTCGCAATAATCGGAAAAAAATGGATCGGAGGCGGAACGGTCGCCGCGATTACAGGGCTGGCTCCTGCCGCACGATGACCTTGGTGCCGACCGGCACGCGATCATAGAGATCGGCGACGTCATTGTTGACCAGCCGGAAGCAGCCGGAGGAGACCTTGGTGCCGATCGTGTCCGGCCGGTTGGTGCCGTGGATGCGGTAGACGGTGGCGCCGAGATACATCGCGCGGGCGCCAAGCGGATTGCCCGGCCCCCCGGCCATGAAGCGCGGCAGATAGGGCTGGCGTGCGATCATCTCCGGCGGCGGCGTCCAGTCCGGCCACTCCGCCTTGCGCGTGATGCTCAACAGGCCCTGCCACTGAAAACCGTCGCGGCCGACGCCGATGCCGTAGCGGATCGCGCGGCCGCCCGGCTGGATCAGATAGAGGTGACGCTCGGCGGTCGAGATGATGATGGTGCCCGGCGCCTCGTTGGTTCGGTAGTACACGACCTGCTTGCGATACTCCGGATCCAGCTCCACGGAATCATCGGGCAGCAATCCCGGCTGGTCGCCGACGTCAGGCTGCTGGGCATGGCCGTGCGAGACCGAAAGCATCAGGCCGGCAGCGGCGATCATCATCCAGATCAGGTGCCGAAATCTCGTCATCCAGGGCTCTCCTCGTCGCGCCGTTGTCGAACGCCGCCTGGCGCGCATCATCGTTTCGCCAGACCGCTGGAACCATCAAATCTCAGGGACGGCGCAATGGCAAGCAATCCGGATATGTCGCTGGAATGGCTTTGATTTTATCGGCTCCCGGATGTGTCCCAAAAGCCTCACTTCGGCGCCAAACTTCGCCGGACCGCAGGCTGGTCCCGACCGAACAGCGGGAAACGCGACCAGGCATAGCAAGGCGAACTGCACCCCGGGGCCAGAGGCGCAGTTCGCAATGTTGCCGAACTCAACGCTTGCTCAGCTATTGGCGTTCAGCAGACGGGCGATGGTGCGGTCGATCTGCTCGTATTGGCCTTCTCCATCGTGCTGGAACACGATCTTTCCGCTTTGATCGATGATGTATTGGGCCGGCCAATACTGATTGCCGTAGGCATTCCAGGTCTGCGAATTGTTGTCCTGCGCCACCGGATAGGTGATGCCGTGCCGTTTCAGCGCGGCCTGCACGTTGGATGCCGATTTCTCGAACGGGAATTCCGGGGTGTGGACGCCGACCACGACCAGGCCGCGGTCTTTGTACTTGGCATAGAGCTCGGTGACGTGGGGCAGCGTGTTGACGCAGTTGACGCAGCCATAGGTCCAGAAATCCACCAGCACGACCTTGCCGCGCAGGTCGCCGATCTTGAGTGGCGCGGAATTGAACCAGTTGCTGATGCCGGTGAAATTCGGCGCGGGATTCTCGGCCGCTGCAACCGCGAGCGGATAGCTCGCGCCGTGCGCAAGCTCGCCGCTGATGGCGGGATGGGCTGCGCCGACCAGGCAGAGGGCGAGGACCGAGGCCGAAGTGACGAGCGATCGTAGCGTCATGGAAGTCTCCTTGCGTTGGGATTGATTACAGGCCGAGCTGGCCCTGCGGATAAAAAGCCGTCAGCCACGCCACGATCAGCGTGTCGTACTGGAAGTAGGAGAG
>JBAUUA010000093.1:0-15053 GCA_049582465.1 Bradyrhizobium sp.
GCACAGACATCCTCCCGAGACAGCCATCCCTTCGCTCCCTTGACCACCCAACGCTCGCGCATTGAGCGCCGTCAGCCCAAATTCAATTCCTTGAAGAAATCATTGCCCTTGTCGTCGATGACGATGAAGGCCGGGAAGTCCTCGACCTCGATGCGCCAGATCGCCTCCATGCCGAGTTCGGGATATTCCACCACCTCGACCTTCTTGATGCAGTGCTCGGCGAGGTTCGCCGCCGCGCCGCCGATCGAGCCGAGATAGAAGCCGCCGTGCTTCTTGCAGGCCTCGCGCACCGCGACCGCGCGGTTGCCCTTGGCCACCATCACCATCGAACCGCCCGCCGCCTGGAACTGGTCGACGAAGGAGTCCATCCGCCCCGCGGTGGTCGGGCCGAACGCGCCGGAGGCGTAGCCTTCCGGCGTCTTGGCGGGACCGGCGTAATAGACCGGATGGTTCTTGAAGTAATCCGGCAGCGGCTCGCCCTTTTCCAGCCGCTCGCGCAGCTTGGCGTGCGCGGAATCGCGCGCCACGATCATGGTGCCGGTGAGCGACAGGCGGGTTTTTATCGGGTGTTTCGAAAGCGTTGCGAGAATATCCTTCATCGGCTGGTTAAGATCGATTTTTACGACCTCGCCACCGAGCGCATGCTCGACAACAGGCAGATATTGCGCCGGATTGTGCTCGAGCTCCTCGAGATAGACGCCGTCCTTGGTGATCTTGCCGAGCACCTGACGGTCGGCCGAGCAGGACACGCCCAGCCCGATCGGCAGCGAGGCGCCGTGGCGCGGCAGCCGGATCACCCGCACGTCGTGGCAGAAATACTTGCCGCCGAATTGCGCGCCGACGCCGAGCGACTGCGTCATCTTTAATATTTCCTGCTCCATCTCGAGATCTCGGAAGGCGTTGCCGTCGGCCGAGCCGTGGGTCGGTAGCGCGTCGAGATAACGGGCGGACGCAAGTTTTACCGTCTTCATGCAGAGTTCGGCCGAGGTGCCGCCGATGACGATGGCAAGGTGATAGGGCGGGCACGCCGCGGTGCCGAGCGTCAGCACCTTCTCCTTCAGGAACGCCAGCATGCGATCTTTCGTCAGCACCGAAGGCGTCGCCTGGAACAGGAAGCTCTTGTTGGCACTTCCTCCGCCCTTGGCCATGAACATGAACTTGTAGGAATCATCGCCCTCGGCGTAGATCTCGCACTGCGCCGGCATGTTGTTGGCGGTGTTCTTCTCCTCGTACATCGACAGCGGCGCGACTTGCGAATAGCGCAGGTTGCGGCGCAGATAGGCATCGCGTGCGCCTTCCGAGAGGGCTGCCTCGTCATCGCCGTCGGTGATGACGCGCGCGCCCTTCTTGCCCATGATGATCGCGGTGCCGGTATCCTGGCACATCGGCAGCACGCCGCCGGCGGCGATGTTGGCGTTCTTCAGGAAGTCGAAGGCGACGAACTTGTCGTTGTCGCTGGCCTCGGGATCGTCGAGGATCGCGCGCAGCTGCTTCAGATGCCCCGGCCGCAGATAGTGATTGATCTCGCCGAAGGCTGCCTCCGACAGCGCCCGCAGCGCCTCGCGCGACACCACCAGCATGTCCTTGCCCAGCACCTTCTCGACCCGCACGCCCTCGGCCGTGATCTTCTTGTAGGGCGTGGTGTCGGCCCCAAGCGGAAACAGCGGCGTGTGCTTGTAGGGCGGAACGGGCTTTGGGTCGGGAAAGGCGGTGGGGGCGTTCATGGGGGGCTCACGGGGCTGAAAGCCGGACACGTCCAGAAGACACGGCGCGCCGGCGGTTGAAGCGGTTCTAAGCATTTTTCAGATAAAAGGAAGGTCCCTGATGGCATCCCAACGGCTCACCCGGTCATGCCTGCGCTGGTCGCGGGCACCTATGTTCTTTGATGCGGACCGAAAACGTGGATGGCCGAGTCGTAGGCGAGCGGAAGCGACGCCGTCCTTCGGCTTTGCCCGGCCACGACGATACAAAAGCTTGGCGGCGCCCCCCGCTCTTGCGCTAATTCTTCGCGCAGGCTTCAATGGCATGGGGGTTTTCATGACAAAAAAACTGCTGACACGTTCGACATTCGCCACACTCGCGCTGCTCGCCGGGTTCGCCGCCTCGCCCGCCCGCGCTGACCACTGCGACGATCTCGCCAACCAGCTGAAGAACCAGATTGACGGGCTCAAGGTCGGCATCACTGCCGCCAACATCATCTATCTGTCGCATCCGCAGGCCAAGGAAATGTCGCTGGGCTGCGCGGGACGCAACTACAAGAACGAGCTCTATGCCAAGCAGGACGGCCGCAAGCCGAAGCCCGCCTTCCTCGACCTCGTCGGCGGCGCGGCGGCGATCGTCTTCACCCTGCCGAAGGACGACACGCTGACCGGCACCTCGCGCTGCATGAAGCGGATGGGGCTATTGCGCGGCGACACCATCAAGATGCGCTACCGCCGGCTGAATTACGAGTGCACCCGCACCAAGACCGAGGCGTCGATCGCGATCACCCGCGGCACCGATGAATAGGCGGGATCCGTGCCGGCACGGCGGCCCGGTCGGGTTATGGTAAACGAATTCTTTACTTCCCCCTGCACATGTTGTCGCAGCCTGCGAGGCTCTTCGCAGGCGGTCCGCAGGATGGGGATTTTGCGATGGACATTACCGGCGTCGGCGCCGCTTCCGGCATGCACGCGGTTTCAGGCGCCAGCAGTTCCGGCCCACCACAACAGAGGATGTCGGAGCTGTTCGATTCGATCGACACCTCGGGCTCCGGCAGCATCACTCAGAGCCAGTTCGACCAGGCGTTCCAGACCAAAAATCCGCCCGCCGTGTTCCAGAAGCAGGGCGCGGACGCGATTTTCGCGGCACTCGATCCCAACGGCACCGGCAGCGTCTCGAAGCAGGATTTCGTCGCCGGCATGAAGCAGCTGATGGCCTCGCTGCGCGCCGGCGATGCCGCGCCGGCCGGATCGTCGACGTCTCAATCCTCCGCCTCGCTGGCCGCGAGTGTGCAATCCCTCAACGTCATCGACAAGTCGTCGCTGCCGCAGACCACGTTGCAGGATTTGAAGGGTTCACCGCCGGGCGCCCTGATCAACCTCCAGGCCTGATCAGCGGCTCGGTGCCGCTGCATCGTCCCCGATCGTCGATTGCGATATGACGCACGCCCAGCCGTTCGAGCCAGGCGCCACCCTGCCCGCCGCTGAGCATCGCCGAGGTCGCGAGACTGCCCGCCACCAGGCAACGCTCGGTGATCACCGTCACCGACAATAGTCCCCGCGCCGGCCATCCGGTCCGGGGATCGAGGATATGGCAATAGCGGACGCCCGCCACCTCAATGAAGCGCTCATAGTCGCCGCTGGTCGCAAGGGCGCCGCCGTGCAGCGCGACCTCGGCCACCACCGCGTCGCCGTCGCGGGGATCGCGGATACCGATCCGCCATGGCTGGCCGTCGGGCTGCGGGCCGATCACGCGGATGTCGCCGCCAAGATCGACGAAGCCGTGCCGCGCCTCCATCTCGTTGCAGACTTCCGCCGCGCGATCGGCCGCATATTCCTTGCCGAGCCCGCCGAGGTCGAGCTCCATGCCGGCTTGCGCAAATGACAGACGACCATCCGACAGCTGACCTTGTCCAGCCCGATCCGCGGCAGCAGCGCGTCGATCTCGCGCTGCTCCGGCAATCGAGCTTTCGAAAAATCCCAGGCTTGGCGCAACAGCCCGGAGGTGATGTCGAACGCGCCGTCGCTGCTTTGAAAGCAGGCCTTGGCATAGGCGACGAGGCCGGCGGTTTCCGGATCGACGTCGGTAGCACCGCCGGCGGCGGCGACCAGATTGATCCGAGTCAGTTCGCTGTCGGCGCGGTAGCGCGAATAGCGCGCCTCGATCCGTCTGACTTCCGCCTCCGCCGCCACGGCGATCTCGGCCGAAGCGGCAGCGGTTGCCGCCTGCACGTGAACGGCGCAATCGGATGCCATGGCCTGAAACCGGTGGATCAAAAGCGACACCGCCGCGCCCCTTCCCAATCGTTCAAATTCAGCTAACCGCTGCGGCACAATTGCAACTGCATTTGCAACCGGATTGCAGCGCCGACTGATGGAACCGCCCGCATTTCGCCGAACGGATGGGTCTTATTACTGAGTTTTCAGTCCCCCGTTCACCATATGCCGGGATGGATCCCGATGCCGCGGGATTTAGGGTTTCGATTCATAAAGCATTCGCCTCGGCGCCCCCACAGTCCGGGCGCGAACGATCCAAGGAAATCAATCATGAGTATTTCGAGCATTTCGAGCAGCCCGCCGCCCATCGTCCCGCTGCAGGCCCCCGAGGCGAACGAGCCCAAGGGACCGGACGTCAAGGTCGACGGCGACGGCGACGACGCCAGCGCATCCCAGCAGGTGCAGGCCCCGCTGCCGCCGGGACAGGGAACACGGGTCAACCAAATCGCCTGAGCAGGCTGGTCCTACGCTCCGACTATCATCGCCCGCTACCGGGTCGGCTCTGCGAGCCGGCTCCAGCGGGCGATGCAGTATTTTGGGGCCGCTCGTCACCTCGTGCGGAGATGCCTGCTTGATGGCTGCTTTCGCGGGTACGACGGCCATTGGTGGGGCTGCTTTCTGCCTGTTTCGTTGATCCGACATCCTGCCAAACCTTTGCCGGAAAACGGCGCGATCATCGTGAACCCGCGAAGACGGGAACTCTGCATGATCACAAAACTATTGCTGCAGAACCTGGTCTGGGTCGTCGTGCTCGGCGCGCTGTTGTTCCTGCCCGCGGGCACGCTGCATTGGGCGGCGGCGTGGCTGTTCCTTGCCACCATCGGAATTCTCGGCATCGCCGGCGGCTTCTGGCTGGCGCGGCATGATCCGGCGCTACTCGCCGAGCGCATGCGCCCGATGATGCAGCCCGATCAGCCTGCCGCCGACAAGGCATTCATGCTGGTGTTCGGCTTCGCGGCGCTGATCTGGTTCCTTTCGATCGGGCTCGACATCCGCGAGCACGGGATCCGAATCCCCTGGGGACTGCAGGCGCTGGGACTTGCCATGCTGCTGTTCTCCTCCGGCTTCATCCTGTGGGTGATGCGCGAGAATTCGTTCGCGGCACCGGTGATCAGACTGCAGACAGAACGCGGCCACCGCGTCATCTCGACCGGCCCCTACGCCATCGTCCGGCACCCCATGTACAGCGGCACGGTGTTGTTCTTCGTCGGCGCGCCGCTGCTGCTGGGCTCGTGGTGGGGCGTCGCGATGTCGCCGCTGCTCGCCCTCTTGTTCGCGGGCCGCATCGTCATCGAGGAACGCGCGCTGACCGCGGGCCTGCCTGTCTATGCCGATTACACCGCGCAGGTGCGCTACCGGCTGGTGCCCGGACTTTGGTGAGGGTTATACTGCCCCCGGCTTGAAACAGCGGGTCCGCAACCGATGCCCAACTCCATCACCTATACCGGCGGCTGCCATTGCGGCCTGGTGCGTTTCGAATGCACCACCGATCTCGCCATGGTCACCGCCTGCAACTGCTCGATCTGCACCAAGAAGGGGCTGCATTTCGCCTTCCTGGCGCCGGATCAGTTTCAGCTGCGCGCCGGCGAGGACAACTTAAAGGAATATCTCTTCAACAAGCACGCGATCCGCCATCAGTTCTGCGCCGACTGCGGCGTCGAGGTGTTCGCGCGGGGCAAGAAGCCCGACGGCGCCGAGGTGGTGGCGCTCAACGTCAGCTGCATCGACGGCGTCGAATTGGCAAAGCTTGCGATGACGCCGGTCGACGGCAGGAACCGGTAGCCGCGCTGCAGTCATTCCGGGGCGCGCGATAGCGCGAACCCGGAATGACGGAGATCAGAGATCCAGTTCCTTGTAGTGCCGGAAAATCCCCTCCTCGTTGAACGGGATCCGTCTGTCGCTTTCGAGATAGGCCCTGATGTTCGGCCGCGCGGCGACGCGGTCGCGCAGGCCGACCAGGCCGGGAATATTACGCTCGAACGCCTTCATGCGCTTTGGGAAGGCATAGCGCAGCCCTTCCACGATCTGGAACAGCGAGAGATCGACGTAAGTGAGCCGGCGGCCGGTCACATAAGAAGCGCCATTGCTCTTCAGCAGCCGCTCGAAATAGCCGAGATATTTCGGCACCCGCTCGTTCCAGAATTCCTCGCTGCGCTTTTTCGCCGGCGCGCGCTGGTCCTCGTAATAGAGGCTGGGCCCGAGCGGATGATGGGTGTCGTGAATTTCCAACACCAGATCGGCGATCGTGAGCTGCAACTGATGCACCCAGAGCTTGCCGGCTTCCGGCTTCGGCGCCAGGCCATGGCGCGAGCCGAGATAGAGCAGGATGTTGGCGGTCTGCCCGATCACGAGCTTTCCGGCTTTCAGGAACGGCGGCGCAAAGGGCGGCGTGCCTGAGCCCGCCTCCATCATCCGCGTCATCGCCGACATCCCGCGCTCGCTGCGCGCGACATCGGAATAATCGGCACCGGCCTCCTCCAGCGCGAGGCGGACATATTCGCCGCGGCCCTGAATGCCCGGCCAGTAATAGAGTTCGTAGCGCATGAAGGTCCCCTCGTCTCACAGCCTCAACAGAGATTAGAGCATTGGTTCGCGCCGTCCATGCGCGTTCCATTGCCCGGTCGAATTCCCATTTGCAGAGCCGCGCGAAAACAGCTCGCGAAAACCGGGCTCGCGACGGCGGCGCATCATCCGGCCGCCCAACGCTTTCCGCCCCCTGAAACCGCATCGGGCAATTGGCCCGCGTCCAAGTTTCGCCAACATGCTGACACGTTCAGTGGCTTTCTCTCTTGGCGGCAGGGGATTTCGCAACATTCACGGAGTCCCGCTTATGTGGAAAGCTGTTTGTACTGTAGCGTTGCTGGCGTTTGTTTCCGTTCCAGCCCAGGCGCATCATCGCCATCATCATGGTCACCGGGTTTTGCAAGCAATGGCGTTCTACGGTGACGCTCAAACAGACGAAAGAATTGTCAGCAATCGCCCCTCGGGCTGCCCACACGCATTCTGTGGGTGCGAGGCGTCGTTATATCGGTTCGGTCGAATCATTCCTCAGCTAAATCTCGCATCCAATTGGCGCCGTTTCCCGCGCGCGACCCCGGCGCCGGGCATGGCGGCGGTTCGATCCGGCCACGTCATGATTTTGCAACAGCAGGTCTCCGGCAACGTCTGGTACGTGCATGACGGCAATTCCGGAGGTCACGTGACCCGCGAACACCCGCGCTCGATTGCCGGTTACACGATCGTCGATCCAGGCGCAGCGCCGTTCGGGAAGTCGTAAGCGCAGCCATCTTCGCCTGGCTTGTTACGAGCGTCGTCGCGACGCGAACCGAGCTTGCAAAACAAAGGCGCCGCGGAACGAACCGCGGCGCCTTGCATCGTCATCGTGTTGCCTGCAATCAGGTCTGCTGGATCGCCGAGAGCTCCCAATTGCCGCCGCGCGTGCGCAGGAAGGTCCAGACTTCGGTGGCCTCCGTTGGCTGTTCGCTACCCTCGACCAGCCGGCCGCTCGAGCGATCGACGGTCTTGTCGATCATCGAGAACCGCATCGCCACACTGGCGAAATCGGTATCGCCCTCGCGCCAGGCTTCCGCGAGGTCGCCCTGCAGCAGCTTGGTGCCGGAAACCTTGTTGACGACGTTGCGGGCGCGGTTGGCCTCGAGGTCTTTGGTGAAATACGACACCATCTCCGGGGTCGCCAGCGTGTGCAGCTTCGCGACATCCTCGTTCGACCACGCCGCCTGAATGTCGGTGAGCAGGCGCTCGAACGCCTCATAGTCGGCGGGCAGGATCTCGAGCGGTGCGCTGCCCGATCCCAGTCCGAAACCGCTGGCCGCGCTGCGGAAGCTCGATGGCCCGCCCGGCGCTGCCGTCCCGCCGGCATAGGCGGAAGCGGTCTCATGACGGCGCTGCCACCACGACATCGCCAGCCGGATCACGATCACGATCAGGCCGATCTGCAAGAGCAGGCCGAAGATCGACGACAATCCGCCGAGGCCGCCGAACAGGCCGCCGCCGAACAACATGCCAAGCAGGCCGGCGCCGAGGAAGCCGGCGGCGAGGCCGCCGAGCAGACCGCGCCCGGGCCGGTTGAAGAAGCCGCCCCCGGCAGGCGCGGCGGTGCCAAGTCCGGGGCTGCCCGGCTGGGTGAAAGTGCGGTTGAACGGTTGCGCGGTACCGGGCGCCGTCGATGTGCTCGGCGGTGGGGAGAAGGTCCGCGTTCCTCGCGAGCCCGAACTGAAGCCGCCACCGACCCGCGCGTCGGCCGACGAGACGGCGGCCACGAGTGGCACCGCCAGCGCTAAGGTGACGGCAATCGCCTGGACGATGCCGCGGGCGCGTTGCGTGAATTTCATGACTGTTTCCCTAAAATCCCCGGCAGGGGGAAGCGCCCTTAACATGGGCAGTACTGCCTAAAAGTGAAGCCACCATGGTGTCGCCCCGCTGCGGCCCTCGGTCGCGGGCACGCGTCAATAGGGCTGGTTTTGGGAGCATCTCCGGGGGCCGCGCGCTGGAACATCCTCACGACGGCGTCATGGTTTCCTTCACCGCTGCCACCAGCTGGCTCAGCGTGAACGGCTTTGGCAAAAAGGCAAACTGCTGGTTCTCCGGCAGGCTCTTCTCGAAGGCGTCTTCCGCATAGCCGGACACGAAGATGATCTTGAGGTCGGGATTTTTCTCGCGCATCGACTTCAGCAGCGTCGGGCCGTCCATTTCCGGCATCACCACGTCGGAGACGACGAGATCGACCGCGCCGTTCTTTTCCTCCAGCACTTCCAGCGCCTCGATGCCGTTCGAGGCCTCGACCACGCTGTAGCCGCGCGAGCGCAAGCCGCGCGCGTTCAGCGAGCGCAGACCCTCCTCGTCCTCGACCAGCAGGATGGTGCCCTGCCCGGTCAGATCGGTCCGCGGCTTTGTCTCCGCCGGCGTTTCCTTGGGCGCGCCATTCGTGGCGTGCGCTTCGGGCGCAACCTCCGGCTCGGCATGATGCCGCGGCAGGAAGATGTGGAACGCGGTGCCCTTGCCGGCCTCGGAATCCACATAGATGAAGCCGCCGGTCTGCTTGACGATGCCGTATACCGTGGACAGGCCGAGCCCGGTGCCCTTGCCGACTTCCTTGGTCGAGAAGAACGGCTCGAAGATCTTGTCGACGATATCGGCGGGGATGCCGGTGCCGGTATCCGTGATGTCGATCCGCACATAGTCCGCCGGCGGCATGCCCTTGTAGGCGAGCTTTCCGGACTCTTCCGATGTCAGGTTGGCGGTCCGCACCGTCAGCTTGCCGCCCTCGGGCATCGCGTCGCGGGCGTTGACCGCGAGATTGACGATCACCTGCTCGAACTGCGACAGGTCGACCTTGATCGGCCACAGGTCGCGGCCGTGCACCACCTCGAGCTTGACCTTCTCGCCGATCAACCGCTTCAGCAGATTTTCGATGTCCGACAGCGACTCGCCGAGATCGAGCACCTGCGGCCGCAAGGTCTGCTTGCGCGAGAATGCCAGGAGATGCCGCACCAGCGCCGCGGCGCGGTTGGCATTCTGCTTGATCTGCATGATGTCCTGGAACGACGGATCGGTCGGCTTGTGCGCGTTCAGGAGGAAGTCCGTCGCCATCATGATGGCGGAAAGCACGTTGTTGAAGTCGTGCGCGATGCCGCCGGCGAGCTGGCCGACCATTTCCATCTTCTGCGACTGGTTGATCTGGTTCTCCAGCGCGCGCCGCTCGGTGGTCTCGAGCAGATAGACGATGGCCGCCTCGGTATCGCGTTCGTCCTCCTCGACCGCGGTGATGAAGAACTGCCCCCAGCGCTCCTTGCCGCCGTCGAGCATCACCTCGACGGGGGCAATGTCGCCCTGCCCTTCCGAGGCCTGGTTGATCGCCGCGATCACCAGATGACGGTCGCGCTCGCTCACCGCGCGGAAGATCGACTTGGCGGCCGCGCCGTCCGGGTTCAGGCCCTGCGCCAGCTTGGCGTAGCGGGCGTTGGCCCGAACCACCGCGCCGCCGCGGTCGACGGTCGCAATCGCCATCGGGGTGTGATCGAAGAAGCGCATGAAGCGCACTTCGGCGGCGCGCTGCGGATCGGCACGCTCGTCGCGCGCGCGGCTGATCACCAGCGTGCGCGAGGCGCCGGGCGCGCCGTTCGCGCCGAAGGCCAGCTTGTGATAGAGCCGCACCGGCATGGTCTTGCCGCCGCGCATCCGAAGATCGATGTCGAACACTTCTGTTTTGACTTCACCGGGCACCGGTGGAATCGAGGTCAACAGCGCCGCGCCGTCGCCCGACACGATATCGGTCAGCTTCAGGCCGCCCGAGCCGATCTCGGCGAGGTCGTAATCCAGCCAGTTCGCCAGCGTGGCGTTGACATAGACGATATCGCCGGAGGCGCCGACCGAGAAGAAGCCGCACGGCGCGTGGTCGAGATATTCGATCGCGTGCTGCAGTTCCTGGAACACGTCCTCCTGCCGCTCGCGGTCGCGGGTGATGTCGGCGATCGACCATACCGCGTATTTCGCCTCGCGCTTGCTCTGGCCGAGCGGCCGGACCCGCATCCGCAGCCAGCGGCCGTGCGCGCCCTCGGTGCCCGCGATGCGGACTTCTTCCTGCTGCCGCTTGCCTTCGCGCGCCGCCTTGAGCAGGCGAAACACCGCCTCCGACACATCGGGATTGCCGATGAACACCCGCTCCACCGGGCGCACGTCCTGCGGGCCCGCAGCCCCCGTGAGCACCAGATAGGCGGCGTTGGAATAGACCACGTGGCCCCGCGCATCGGTGACGGCGAGCCCGTCGAAGGCGTGATCGGCGATGCGGCCCATCACCGGATCGTCCGCGGCGCGGTCGGCGAAGCGGATGATGCCGGCGGCGTAGGCGAACAGGTTGAACAGCCCGACCATGGCGAGCAGCGCCAGGAGCCCGAGGATATAGGGCTGGGCCTGCGTCCGCCCCAGCGTCATCAGCGCGACCGCGGCGGCGACGACGCCGCCGGCCACCAGCAGCACCAGCACGATCGAGCCGCCGCGCCGCCCCGGCTCGTGGACGGCCATCGGCTCGTGAGGCGGATCGGTATCAGGATCGGCGGTCATGGCGGGGAATGCAGCCTGTCGACGTGGATGTGGTGCGCTTTCAGGCGCTTAACCCCTGAGTGCCTGAATCGGACCCGCAAGCGCAAGTCCGTAGACCCGCTATTTCGCTCCAAGCCGGGCATTTCGGGCCCCTTCCACAGCCCCCGCCGCCAGGTTCACGCCCGCCGGTTGAAAACCCCGCGCTTGAGCCCCATCACGTAGCCGATGATCTCGGCGACCGCGTGGTAATGTTCCACCGGGATTTCGTCGTCGATGTCCACGCTCGCATACAGAGCGCGGGCCAGCGGCACGTTCTCGACGATCGGGATGTCGTGCTTGCCGGCGATCTCCCGGATCTTGAGCGCGATGTTGTCGATGCCCTTGGCGACGCAGACCGGCGCCGACATGCCGCGTTCATAGCTCAGCGCCACCGCGTAATGGGTCGGGTTGGTGATGATCACGGAGGCCTTGGGAACCGCTGCCATCATGCGCTTCTTCATGCGCGCCTGGCGCAACTGCCTGAGCTTGCCCTTGATGTGGGGATCGCCCTCGGACTGCTTGAACTCCTCCTTCATTTCCTGCAGCGACATCTTCTGCCGCTCGAACCACGTCCGGTACTGGAACAGGTAGTCCGCGATCGCGACCGCCGCGAGCATCGCCACCACGGCGCCCATCAGGTGCACGGTCATGCCGGTGGTGGCGCCGAGCAGCGCCGCCGGATCGAGGTGCACGAACGCCTCCAGGCGAAGGCGCTCCGGCCACAGGATCGCCGTCATGACCGCGCCGAGGGCGATCACCTTGAACAAGCCCTTGCCGAAATTCGCCGCCGCCTGCTTGCCGAATATCCGCTTGGCGCCGGCCCCCGGAGAGATCTTGCTGAATTTGGGCTTCAGCGATTCGGCCGACCACACCAGCCGGTGCTGCACCATGTTGCCGGCGATCGCCGCCAGCGCCAGCAGCAGGAACGGCACGCCGAGGGCCGCCATCAGCGCATAGCCGAGCGACTGCGTCAGCAGCAGAAGGCTGGCGCCATCGGTATGGATCATCCAGGACTTGGCGATCAGGTTGCGCAGCGGCATCAGGATGCCGCCGCCGATCGATCCGGAAAATGTCGACAGCACCAGGGTGCCGCCGGCAATCACGAACCATGTGTTGATCTCCTGGCTCTTGGCGACGTCACCGCGTTCATGGGCGTCATCCAGACGTTTTTGCGTAGGGTCTTCTGTTTTGTCGGATGTGTCGCTCTCGTCGGCCATCGGCTATTTCTTCACCTCAGCGGTATCAGCTCGTGCATGACGCCGATGAAATAATCGAGGAAGGTCCCCATCAGCGCCGTGATGACGACGGCGAAGATCAGGAAGCCGAACAGGATCGAGAGCGGCACGCCGACGAAATAGACCTGCATCTGCGGCATCAGCCGCGCCAGCACCCCGAGCCCGATATTGAACACCAGGCCGAACACCAGGAACGGCGCCGAGAGCTGCAGGCCGATCTTGAAGGCGGCCGCGAACGCCCTCGTGGCGAGGGCTGCGACGTCGCCGCTCTGCATCGTCTCGTCCGGCGAAAAGATCGTATAGCTGTCGTTGAGCGCGGCAATGACCAGATGATGGCTGTCGGTCGCGAACAGCAGCGTGATGCCGAGCAGCGTGAGGAAATTGCCGATCAAAAGGCCCTGCTGGCCCTGGGTCGGATCGACCGCGGTGACGAAGCCCAGCCCCATCTGCTGGGCGATCACGCTCCCTGCGACCTGCAGCGCCGCCAGCGTCACCCGCGCGGTGGCCCCCAGCACGACGCCGATGATGATTTCGTGCACCATCGACACCAGAAGCGGCGTCATCGACTGCATGTCGATGTGATAGGCGGCGCGGTGCAGCGGCAGGATGATCAGCGTCAGCAGCAGCGCGATCGCGAGCTTGATGCGGACCGGAATATTGGTCTCGCCGAGCCCCGGCAACAGCATCACCATGGCGCCGATGCGGGCGAACACCAGCATGAAAGCGGCCGCAAGCGCGGGCAACAGGGAGACATCGATGCGCATTTCCGCGCATAGTGCCTCAACCGCCTATGATTCGCGACGATATCCGCATCATTTCGGCGTGCAGCGCGTCCGCCATGAACGGCAATGCGAGCAGCAGCGTCACGAAGATCGCGAGTATCTTCGGCACGAACACCAGCGTCTGCTCCTGGATCTGGGTCAGCGCCTGGAACAGCGACACCACCACGCCGACCACGAGGCCGACAACCATCAGCGGCGACGACACCACCACGATGGTCCAGATCGCATCGCGCGCCACGTCGAGGGTTTCAGCACCGGTCATGACATATGTTCCACTTCACTCGGTTCAATTCGTCATTCCGGGATGGTCCGAAGGACCAGACCCGGAATCTCGAGATTCCGGGTTCGCGCTTCGCGCGCCCCGGAATGACTGTTTCAAGAAATCAGATCGGCATCTTCATGATGTCTTCGTAGGACTGGATCACCCGGTCGCGCACGGAGACCAGCGTGGAGACCGCAACGTCGGTTTCCGCCACCGCCGTCACCACGTCCATCACGTTGGCCTTGCCCTGCGCCATCGCCACGGTCTGGGCGTCGGATTTCTTGCCGGCGTCGAGCACGCTGCCGATCGCGTCCTTGAGCAGCGCGCCGAACGACGGGCCGCCGCTTTCGGAGCCCTTGCCAGCGCCGCCGGTGTCGAGAATGCGGGCGAGATTGGCGTAGGCGTTTGCAGCGACTGTGGGTGAAGCCATGATTTAAGGTTTCCTGTTCAGGCCTTGAGGATGTCGAGCGTGCGCTGAATCATCCGGCGCGTGGCGCTGATGATGTTGAGGTTCGCTTCATAGGATCGCTGCGCATCGCGCATGTCGGTCATTTCGACCATCGAATTGACGTTGGGATATCTGACGTCGCCGGAGGCGTCCGCCGCCGGATTGCCGGGATCGTGCTTGACGCGGAACGCCGACGGATCGGGCCGGATCCTGCCGAGGGTCACGACCTGCGCGTCCAGGGTGCGATCGAGCGCGGAGGAAAAGGTCGGGACCTTGCGGCGATAGGGATCGCCGCCGGCGGTCTGCGCCGTCGAATCCGCGTTGGCGATATTTTCCGAGATCACCCGCATCCGCCCGGCCTGGGCGCGCAGACCCGAGGTCGCGATGCCCATCGAGCGGGCGAAATCGTTTACGTCGTTGGCCATGATCCGTTACCTCGGCTGCTGTTTCGCGCCTAACCCTTGCCAATCGCAGTCTTCAGCAGATGCAGGCTCTTGCTGTAGAGCGAGGTCACCGCCGCGTAGTCCATCTGGTTGGCGGAGACCTTGAGCATTTCGTCTTCCAGATTGACGGCATTGCCGGCGGGCCGGGTCTGGAACCCCGCCCTCTTGTTCTGATCGAAACTCGGTTCATTGCCCGACTGGGCCATATGCGAGGTCGCGGTGCGCATCATCGGCAGCGTGCCCATCGCGCCCGCGGGCGCGCCGGTCTTGTCGAATTTCGGCTCGACCAGATCGCGCGGCTTGAAATTCGGGGTGTCGGAATTGGAGACGTTTTCGGACAGCACCCGCTGACGCTCCTGGTGCCACTGCATCTTGGTACGCAACGCCGACAACACCGGAAGATCGTTGATGGACATCGGCCGCCGCTCCGCTTTCCCTGCCGGGCACGTGGCCTCGGGTAGGCAGAATTTGCCGTGTGTATGGTTAACAGCCGGTTAACTTACGCGCCCTGGCGGGCGGCAACGCCTTCGGCGGCGGATTCTCGCTGGTGGCGTCGATTGTGCGTATTTTCGCCACGAATGCTGCGTTAACCAACCAAATCAATGCAGCCGGCAAGCCAAGAAGTCATTTTGGCCCAGACGATTCATGGGTTATTAAGATGTCGGGAACGGCAACTTCTGCCGTGGGATGTTAAGAATTAGGGCCTGGCTCGGGCTTTTTTCGCCGTCGGTTGTCGATTCCGATCCGGCTGCGACGAAAAATGAGACGAGACACGCTATTTGCCGGGGACACACATGCAGGCACTGAC